>JBFZES010000376.1:0-2565 GCA_041306725.1 Spirochaetaceae bacterium
CGACGACGCCCATCATACCCATGTACTTTAAAAGCATGGGCATGAGCGATCCCGCGGCGCTCAATTTCTGGACGGGGCTTACCCATAGCGGCGCATCCCTAGCCATGGCTATATTCGCCCCCATATGGGGCAGCTTGGCCGACAGCTACGGGCGCAAGCTCATGCTGCTGCGCGCCATGTTCGGGGGTGCCCTGCTCATAGGCCTTATGGGCCTCTCCACGGCGCCCTGGCAGGTGGCCATATTCCGCACCCTGCAGGGCTGCGTTACCGGCACGGTGGCCGCGGCCACCGTGCTTACCGCTTCCATAGCGCCAAGCAAGGAACTAGGCTACCGCCTGGGCCTCATGCAGATGGCCGTATACCTGGGCAATTCCGTAGGGCCCCTCTTCGGCGGGGTAGTGGGCGACGCCCTGGGCTACCGCAGCAACTTCGCGGCCACCAGCCTCCTGCTCGCGCTCGCCGGGCTCATCATCATACGCTTCGTGAACGAGGACTTTACGCCTAAGCCCAAGAGCGCTTCGTTCTTGAGGAACGCCCTGCCCGATTTCTCTCCGCTCAAGCAGGTGCCGGCCCTAGCCTCGCTCATGGGCGTGATATTCGCCGTGCAGTTCGCCAACGCGGTGGTAGCGCCCATGCTGCCGCTCTTTATCATGCAATTGTCCGCTGACGCCCAGTCCGTAGGCTCGCTGTCGGGCCTCATCATAGCGGCGGGCTCGCTGTCGGGCGCGCTCGCCGCCGGCATCATAGGCAAGGCTTCAAGCACATGGGGCTACGCGCGCACCCTGCTCATATGCATGGCCGGAGCCTTCCTTCTCTACCTGCCGCAGGGCTTCGCGCAGAGCCCCCTCCAGCTCTTCTTCCTGCGCTTAGGCAGCGGCTTCTTCCTAGGCGGCACCATGCCCGGCGTAAACGCCCTCATAGCCAAGCTCTGCGACAAAGACAAGCAGGGCGCCACCTACGGGCTTTCTTCGTCCATATCCAGCGCGGGCATGGCCTTAGGACCCGTCGTGGGCTCGACCATGGCCACCGTAGCCGGCTACCCCTCGGTCTTTTTCGTTACCAGCGCTATACTGGGCGGGGTCGGGCTCGCGGTCGGCAAGTCTACGCTGCTGCGCCTTAAGGACGAAGCCGTAGCGGCGAAGCCTACGACGCCATGAAAGGATAGGCCATGAGCAAACTGGAACGAGCGCTTGTCATAGCCCTAGCGGCCGTGGGCATAGCCTTGATAAGCGGCACGGCCTACGCCCTCCTTACGGGCGCGCCCGCGCGCAAGGCCGCCCGCCAGGCGGTGCCGGCCAGCGAAGCGGCCGAGGGCGTCTACGAAGGCATAGGCAGGCTGCGCGCCCAGACCAGCGACGGCGCCTTAGTCGTGGCGACGATAGTCTTTCCCTACGACGCGAAGGACAAGCCCTTCAAAGAGGAGCTTGCCACGAAAAAGGCGGCGCTCAAGGCCGCCGCCCTGGCCTATCTGTCATCGCAGGACAGCGCGGCCCTGCATCCGCTGGCCGAGCAGGGCGTGAAGGCCGCCCTGCGCGACATCCTCAACGCCGAGCTGCTGCTCGGCGCCGTAGGCCAGCTCTATTTCGCGGAATTTCAAGTCATACCATGACGGTCGAAGTGTTCACGCTCTGCGACTTCGCGCAGGACGCCTTAGGCAAGCTGACTATCATAGGCGCGTTCGACGCGCTTACGGTCAAGGACTTTCCCGCCGTGCATCCCTTCATGTGCGTGGCCGCGCGCATACGTTTCGCGGTGTACGAGCTTGGCAGCCACGCCATACGGGTGGACATACGCACGCCCGCGGGCGAAGCCCTGATGCCCCCGCTAGAAGGCTCGATGAGCGTGAACGGCATAGGCAAGGATTCCGCCTGCGCCAACCTTACCCTGAACCTAATAAACGTGCGCTGGGTCCAGGAAGGCAGCTGGAACATCGCGCTGTCCATAGATGGGCAAGAGCGGGCCCAGATACCCCTCTATGTGCGCAGAGCCCCTATAAAGCGCTAGCGTTGGGCATGCCCCGTTCTAGCGCCGGCGGCCGCGCTGTTTCCAAACGAGGCAAGACGGCCTATCCATCGTAATATCGTGTAATTTTGACACAGCCACCTTGAATTAATGACACAACGCTGTGTTTACTTTTTACACAGCTCCGCGAACTTCGGCTTGAGGTAAAGACTCGGCCGCCAGGCTGTTCGGCCGAAGCATAGCCAAGGCACAGGGCCTTGCGCCCGCAAACCACTGAATAAGTACTTATTATAATTACAATTACCAAAGAGCGTACCCCTGCGCGCGACAATACGGGCGATTTAACAACCCACGAAATAGAAGTTGGCACGACTCTTGCTGGTATATTAGTGAGCGCGGCAAAGGCCGTAGGCTTCACTACCGCGCCGAAATGATCAACCACACCCATATGGAGGTTTAGTATGAAGAGCGTAGTCACCTACAATCCCGATTCCGTCCTGTCCGTGTTCGATGGCTGGGACCGCCTGCTCGGCGATTTCTTCAATAAAGAAGGCTATTCGGGCAGCATGTCCACCGCGGGCTATCCCCCGGTAGACATACGCG
>JBFZES010000377.1:0-3533 GCA_041306725.1 Spirochaetaceae bacterium
CCCCGACAGCGCGCGGGGACTTGACCGCCTTGAACTAAGCCTAGGGGAACCCGGCTTCGCCCTGCTCACGGGCAGGAACGGCAGCGGCAAGTCGCTTCTTGCCCGCCACATCTTTGGCCTCGAGAGGCCCGACGAAGGCGGTATCTTTATCGACGGCCTGGCCCTCGAGCGCTGCTTAGCGTCGGCCCGTTCGCGCATGGCCCTGGTGTTCCAGGAGCCCGAACACCAGATATTAGGCATAACGGTGCGGGAAGATGCCGAGTTCGGCCCTCGCGCCGCCGGCCAGAAGCCCCGGGACTATCGGGAACGGGTAGACGCAGCGCTAAAAATCGCGGGACTGTCCGGCATGGACGATCGCCTATCCGCCGCGCTTTCAGGCGGCGAGAAGCGCCGCCTGGCGCTTGCCTCCGCCCTCGTGGCCAAGCCTGAATTCATCGTCCTTGACGAGCCGTTCAACGACCTCGATTGGCAGGGGGCTTCCGAACTGCTTGCCGCGCTCCTGCGCCTGCGCGGCGAGGGGGTAGCCATACTCGTCATCACCCATGACCTTGAAAAATGCCTGGCTCACGCCGATCGGCTTATCGTCATGGAAAGCGGCCGCGCGCTCCGCGACGGCAGCCCCGCGGAGCTATGGGACGAACTGCCGGCCTTAGGCTTACGGAGGCCGCAGGGGGACGCTTCGCTCCTCCAAAGCATGAGCTGGCATAAGGACGGGCAAGTCCCATCGCCATGAAAAGCCAGGCGGTAGCGACCGCGCGCCAGACGCGAAGCAAAAGCGCGCGCGGGTTAAGGGGCATTCGGCGCTTCGCGCTGTACGCGGCGTTTCAAATCGCCCTTTTCTCGGCTTTCCCCGGCGCTTTAAGCGCGGCGGCGCTGATGGTTTTTGTTTTGGGCTTGCATGAGGGCCTTGCGTGGGACGCTTGGCTGCGGAAAGCTTGGCCGGCCCTGCTCGTGGCGCTCGGCCCCGCCATGGTTTCGCTGCCCATCGATGCCTTGGCGCGCGGGGCGGCCTTATCGCTCTGGTGGCCGCTCTGGCTTCCCGGCCTTACGCGCAGCGCGCGCTTTTTCCTGGTGCTGGCTTCGGCGTCCTGGCTGTCCTACGGCATGAGCCCCGTGGCCCTGCGCGACGCGCTCGCTACCCTGCTTAAGCCGCTGGGCGCGCGCGTAGGGGGCGGCATAGCCCGCGCAGCGTCCCTTATGCTCGCCTTCCTGCCCTGGACCATGGAGGAACTGAAGCGCGCCGACGAGGCCGCCAGGCTCCGCGGTTCCGACCCCGCTACGCGCCCCCTAAGGCACCTTGCCGCCCTATCGGTGCCGCTGGCCCTGCGCACCCTGGAGAAGGCGCGCCGCTCCGCGGAAGCCCTTTCCCTGCGCGATGCCGGCATGGCCGGCGGACCTCGCGAAACAGTAGCTGTTCATGGGGACGCCGCTACCGCCGCTCTCAGGGACGGCGACGGCGAGCCCTGCAGCGGGGCAGGCCGTCAGTAGCCGAAGAGGGCCGTGGATACCGGATACACGAGCGGGGAAAAGTCCTGAGACGGCGCCATGGACCGTATGCGTATAGCGGGCACGTCGAAGGTCTTGCCCCGCTCAGCGTCGGTGTACGGGCGCCGCTCCAGCACGCCCCTTAGGGCTACGGCCGCTCCATCCTCCGGCGGCGGGCCTGCCCCGAAGGCCACGTAGCCGACATAGTCGGCATCGTCCTCGCAGCACCAAATAAGCGAGCGCCCTATCAAAAAAGCGTCGCCGCCCAGGCCTTCGTCGCGCATGACTATGCCCGCGAGCTCTATTTCTCGTCCATAGTAGCGCTCTTTGTCTTTATAGAGCAGCTCGTAGTACGACATAAAATCATCGTCCTCTGGCTTGAGGGTTCCGCTAACCGGAATTTCGGCGGCGCTCCCCTGCCGTCGCTCCGCGGACGCCTGGGGGTTATCGGCAAGCCAGGCCTCAGACCAGGGCTCGGCGGCAGCCGTCGCGCCTTCAGTGCCGCCCGCCAAACCGCCTGACTGCAGACGCGCATACCCGGAGCGCAGGAAGGGAAGCGCGAACAGCAAGGCTAAGAGGGCCACAGGCCCGGCTATCAATAAAAAGGAAAAGCGGTTCCGGGCTACGGGCGCTTTGGCCGTCGATGGAAGCCGCGCGGGCGAGGAAGGGTCAGGACTAGCGGCCGGCTGTACATCGCGGGCGTTTTTGCGGGCGTTCATGGCTGCTCCTTTGGCTACCATAGCCATAGAGCCCCGCTTGCGCAAGCGGCGCTCAACGCTCTTTATCCTTGACCAGGGCAGCCATGGATACTATATTTTAAGATTATTTAGGTCTTATTTGTATTTTTATTATGGGAGCAAGCTATGAAGATCAGCACGCGCTCGCGCTACGGACTGCGCCTCCTCATAGAGCTGTGCGGCAAGCGGGGCGCCACGGTTCAGGTAAGCGAGCTCGCCGCCGCGCAGGGAATTCCGCCGGCCTACGCGGCTAAGCTCATAGATCCCCTGCGAACCGCGGGCATAGTGCGCAGCCTGCGGGGCTCAGGCGGCGGCATTAGCCTGGCCCGCGACCCTCGCGCCATAAGCGCGCTGGAGGCGGTGGAAGCCCTTGAAGGAGGCCTGGCCCTCATCGACTGCTCCGCGGGAGACGGAAGCTGCGAGCGGGAGGCGGCCTGCCCCACGGGGCCGCTCTGGAAAGGGCTCGAGCTGGCCATGCGCGATTACCTTTCCAAACACAGCCTGCAAGAATTGGCGGCCAGCGGAAGCGGCCTCGATTACGCCATTTGACCATTCCGCTAACGCGGAGCGAAAGGAAACAGCCATGATTTACGATGATATTACCCAGCTCATAGGAAAGACGCCGCTCGTGCGCCTGGGGCGCAGCAACGACACCAAGGCGACGGTACTGCTCAAGATGGAGTCCTTGAACCCCTTCTCAAGCGTCAAGGATCGCATAGGCTTGGCCATGATAGAGGACGCGGAAGCCAGGGGCCTGCTTAAGCCCGGTTCCACGATAATCGAGCCCACCAGCGGCAATACCGGCATAGCCCTCGCGGCCGTGGCAGCGGCCCGCGGCTACCGGGTCATACTTGCCATGCCCGATACGATGAGCGTGGAGCGCCGCAAAATACTGCTCGCGTACGGCGCTGAATTGGTGCTTACCGAAGGCGCCAAGGGCATGAAGGGCTCTATAGCCAGGGCTGAGGAAATACTGGCGGCCACGCCCGGGGGCTTCATGCCTATGCAATTCGCCAATAAGGCTAACCCCGCCGTCCACAGCAAGACCACCGCGGAGGAGCTCTGGGCCGATGCCAAGGGGTCCATAGACGCCTTCGTGGCGGGCGTGGGAACGGGAGGCACCCTGACCGGCGTCGGATCGGCGTTGAAAAAGAAAAATCCGGACATCAAGATCGTCGCGGTAGAGCCGGCCGACTCGCCGGTGCTATCCGGCGGCCAGCCCGGGCCCCACAAGATACAGGGCATAGGCGCCGGTTTCATACCCGAGGTGCTCGATCGCTCCCTGATCGATGAGATCATACAGGTCAGGCA
>JBFZES010000378.1:0-8436 GCA_041306725.1 Spirochaetaceae bacterium
AAAAGCCGGCGATACCGTACGCGTTCATTTTAAGATCGTGGAAGGCAAGAACGAGCGTATCCAGATATACGAGGGCCTTGTCATAGCCATCAAGAACGCGGGCCTTTCCAGGACCTTCACCGTGCGCAAGAATTCCTACGGCGTTGGCGTAGAGCGCGTGTTCCCCATGCACTCTCCTAGGATAGACAAACTCGAGGTCCTTCGCTGCGGCAAGGTGCGCAGGGGCAAGCTCTATTATATCCGCGAGAAGATAGGCAAGAAAGCCAAGATCAAGGAGCTTTTAGGCGGCCGTAAGCCTCCCGTGCGCTCCTTGGCCGCAAAGGCTTGACGCATTGGCTGTGAGGCTGCCGGGCAGCGACACAGCGAACAGCATTTCGCGTATACAAAGCGTCGGATCGGCCGCGAGGCCTGATGCCGGCGCTTTTGTATTGGTGCGCGCCGAAGGAAGGCTTCCTAGCGGCCTTTGGTCCGTGCTGGTGGACGGCAAGCGCCTGTCGGCCCGGGCCGAACGGCCCCTCGAGCCCGGCGGCCTTTACGCCGCCCATATGAGCAAAGACGGCAGCCTGCTCAAGACCGGCGCTCCCGTGCCAGCATCCCGCGTAGCGGAGCTCCTTGCCTCGCTTCGGCTGCCTGATGACGGCGCCTCGCGCGCCGCCGTAGCCGCCCTCATGGGCGAGGGCCTCCCCTTAAGCGACGCAAATATAAAGGCCCTGCGCAGGGCCGCGGCTAAGCGCGAGGATCCCGAAAGCGCAAGGCTCGCCGCCCGGGCTTTGGCTGCCGGGCTTGACCCCGAGCGTATTAGCCTCGACGAAATAGTGCCCGCCTATGGCCAAGGCCACGGGCAGGGCCAGGAACAGGCTTATGGACAGGCGGGCGGCGGGCAGGGCAGGGAGCCCCCGCCCGATGACGCCGGCGACGGCGCTACCCTTGAAAGCGCTCTTAAAGCAGCCGTGGCGCAGGCCCTGGGCTCCCCGGAATTGCGTACGCTCGCTGCACCGAACGCCGAGGGTACTGGCTGGCTGTATGCGCCTTTCGACCTCCGGGAGGAAGGCTTTGATTTTTTCGGATTTTTCCGTATACTCTATAATTACTTTACTAAAAGCGCGGAGCGCATGGTCGTAGACCTGCGCGATGGGCTTTCGCGGCGTTTAATCGAGCTTCGCGGCGTCGGGGATGCAAAGGCTCTCCGCTTCCTGTCCGATTCCGCGCCCGAGAGGCAGGCCGTGTCAAGGCTAAACTCAAGCGCTTGTATATCGGCTGAGCCGTTCGGCGGCGAGGATGAATTGGGCGGCTACGAGGCGGTGGACAGCGATGCCTAAAGCCGTTGCGCTGCGGTATGACGAAACCCTTCCGGCGCCGATAATCGTGGGCAGGGCGAGCGGACTGGCCGCGGAGCGGGCCATTAAAAGGGCCGGCGAGCTCGGCGTGCCCCTGGTACGGGACCCCGTCCTTGCGGAGGCTCTGTTGCCCTTCGACGTGGGGCAGTTGGTGCCGCCCGATTATTGGGAATTAGTGGCAAAGGTATTTATAGCAATAAGGAATGTTGGAAGATGAAAAAGAAGTATCCCGTTGAGAAGATCGAGGCTGGGACGACCTTTACCGCCGACGTATACGTGGACGCCCAGAATTTGCTCGTCCCGGCGGGCGAGCCGGTACGCGCCAAGGACCTTGAGGGCCTTAAGCAGTGGGGCATCCTGTACGTGTATAGCGAAGGCGAGCAGGTAGACCAGCAGCAGGGCAAGGCTAAGGCGCAGGCTAACGTGAAGAAAGGCCTTGCCGCCTTCAGCGATCACAAGCTCTACGCAGAGTACGCCAGCATGGTGGACAGGCTCAAAATAATCCTTGATAAGATCGCTGCGGCCGAGAAGATAGAGCCAAAGATCGTCGATAAACTCGCCCAGGAAGTCCTCGGCCTCGTGCGCGACCGGGACGCGGAGCTGGTATCGGCCATATTGTCCTCGGATATACAGGGTTACGACCACGCGCGCGCGGGCATAAACTGCTCGATACTCTCGGTAATGATAGGGCAGGCCTTGAAGCTTCCGCCCCATAGGCTCTCCCACCTCGCGGCTGGTGCCCTGCTCCACGACGCGGGCATGCTACGCTTGCCCGTAGAGCTCGTGTCCAAGAAAGGCACCCTTAGCCCCGAGGAAGCGCAAAAAATGCGCGCCCATCCGCTACTGTCCTATCGCATAATCACGAAGGAGCTTCAGTATCCGGACGATGTGGGCCTCGTAGGCCTTCAGCACCATGAACGCTGGGACGGCGGCGGCTATCCCCGGAAAAGCTCGGGCGTGGATAGAGACATACTGGCCCGCATAGCGTCCGTCGCGGACGCGTTCGAGGCCATGGTCAGCCAGAAGCCTTACCGCAATTCCATGATAGGCTACGCCGCCATGAAGAACCTATTGTCGGACAACGCGCGACGCTTCGACCCCGAGGTGCTCAAGGCTTTCATACGAAGCATGGGCATTTACCCCATCGGCTCGCTGGTGCTGCTTAACAACGCGTCCATAGCGAGGGTGCTGGAGACCCACGCCGATGCCCCGCTCAGGCCTAAGATAAAGATCATCGTGGACGAATTCGGCAAGCACTTTAAGGACGATACGGGCGACGTGCTCGATCTCCTTACCGAGAAATCCATGTTCATAGCCCGAGCTATCGACCCCAAGGAGCTGGAAATAGCCTCGTGAGCGAAGCTGCCAGGCCTGTATCGCCAAGCAAAAGCCAGCTCGGCCGCCAAGCGGAGGCCCGCGTGGCCTCATGGCTCGGCGAGCGCGGCTGGCGCATTGCGGCCACGAATTGGCGCAAAGGCCCCGGCGAGCTCGATATCGTGGCCGTTAAAGGCCAGCTCATCAGCTTCGTCGAGGTGAAACGGGTGGACGCCTTCGGCCTAGAATCGCTGTCTCGGAGCGTAGGCGCGAATAAACGCCGCCGCATCGTCGAAACGGCTAAACTCTTCCTCGTATATCATCGAGAATTTGAACTGATGGCGCAGCGTTTTGACCTTGCCGCGGTACGGGGCGATGAGGTCGAGCTCTATTTGGAAAGCGCCTTCTCGGAGAAAGCATGACGCCTACGAGGGATCCCGAAAGGGAACAAAGCAGACTTGAAGAACTCAAGAGAAAAGTGCATGATGAGGCATACCTCGCCGGCGCCATTCAACGTATAGCACAAGTAATGAGCGCCGAAATCATGGAAGGCTATGGAGCGTCATATGGCGGACGGAAACAAGGACTTTAGGAGGCGCTTCGGGCGCCGCGGCCGCGACCGCAGCGCCAAGGCCGAAGAGCAGCGCCCGCCCCGCCCCGAATTGCCTCCCATAAGCTGCGCTCTATGCGACAAGCAGATTTTTGACTTGTCTAACGCCATAGCCACCCGCGACGGCAGCGGCACCGTCCATTTCGATTGCGCCCTAGCAGCCCTTGGAGAGTCGGAACGCCTCGAACCCAACGAAAAGATCAGCTACATAGGCCGCGGAGCCTTCGCCGTGATCGAGTTCAAGGATAAGTCCCATACCACCTTTACCATAAAGCGCCGGATACCCTGGGAAAAAGAGGGCGAGAAATTCGACTGGCGTAAGCTCCTCCAACAGCGCATGGGTATATAGCCCTTGCGTAGAACAAAAAAACCGCCTGAGAAGGCGGTTTTTTTTATCTAGTTCCACGAAGCTTGTGTCCGTGCCTGCCGTGCCGCTTTCCATAGCGTCGTATCGTGCGTACCGGCGCCAGCTAATGGGGTGCTCGTCCCCGAGACACAAGCTTCGAGGAACTAACCAAGCTTCAAGGATCTAAGTTCTGGCCCTGGGCTTTATCCGCTCAAAGCCGCAATAGGGCACTAGGGCGGCCGGCATCCGCACGCCGCCGTCTTCCTCCTGGCAATTCTCCAGTATGGCCACGATGGCGCGCGAGCAGGCTATGGCCGTGCCGTTGAGCATGTGTACGTACTGGTTCTTGCCTTCGTCGTCCTTGTACTTGACGTTAAGGCGGCGCGCCTGGTAGTCGGTGCAGTTCGAGGTGCTCGTCACCTCGCCCCACTCGCCGCCGTTGCGGCCGGGCATCCAGGCTTCTAAGTCCCATTTGCGGTAGGCCGGCGCGCCTAAGTCTCCCGTGCAGGTATCCACCACGCGGAAGGGCAGGCCCAAGCTCGAGAAGATTTCTTCCTCTATGGCGCGCAGCTCCTCATGGTAGCGGCCCGAATCCTCAGGCAGGCAGTATATGAACATCTCGGCCTTGGTGAACTGGTGAACTCGGTACAAGCCATTGGAGAACTGGACCGAGGCCCCCGCCTCGCGTCGGAAGCAGTGAGACAGGCCTACAAGCTTTAACGGCAGCTCATCCTTGCTGAAAGTGCGGCCCGAATAGTAACCGCCTAAGGTTATCTCCGCGGTGCCAATGAGGCAGAGGTCCTCGTCGGCCAGCTGATACACGTTGCTTTCCGCGCCGCGGGGGTTGAAGCCTATGCCTTCCAGTATTTCGGTCTTGGCCAGGTCGGGGGTAGAGAAGGGCATGAAGCCCTTGGCCATGAGCAGGTCCAGGGCGTAGCGGGTAAGGGCAAGCTCGAGTATGACGCCCTCGTTCTTCAGGTAGTAGAATTTGGTGCCGGTGACGCGGGTAGCCGTATCGAAGTCCAAAAGGTCAAGCTCGGCGCCAAGGGTGACGTGGTCCTTAGGCTCAAAAGAGAAGCGGGTAGGCTCGCCCACGCGCTTTACCTCAAGGTTGTCCTTGTCCTCCTTGCCGCAGGGGGCATCGGGGTGGGCCATGTTTGGTATACGGGCGTGCGCGCCCTTAAGCTCGAGCTCCACCTCGGCGAGGCGGGCCTCAAGCCCGGCTATGGCGTCCTTTAAGGCCTTGCCCTCGTCGATGAGCGCCGAGCGCTCCGCGTCGCCGAGCTTGGCTTTCATGGCCTGCGCCACCTCGTTGCGCCGGCGGCGCTGGTCTTCCAGCGCCTTTATGGCGGCCGCCCGCTCGTCGGCGAGTCGCACGACCAGGTCTACGTCGGCGTCCATATAACGCGCCGCTATGTTGGCGCGCACCGCTTCGATATTGTCTCGTATAAATTTTAAGTCTAGCATAATGGCGAAATACTAGAGCAAAAAAGCCCGCTTATACAAGCCGTGCGGGCAGCTTGCGCTGCGCGCCCGTTTTTGGTATTTTCTTACTATGAAGCTAGAAATAAACCCCCGGGGCAATGGGGCCTGCCCGCTCTGCAAATCCGACAAGAACTGCCGCATACAGCGGAAGCTCGCGGATAACGTAGACGATATTAACCCCTCCTCCGACGCCGAGATGGAAATAGTCGTATACAACTGCCCCTACTTCAAGGAAAAGCTAGCGCCGTGATAGACCGCCTCGAAGCGGTACAGGCCCGCTACAATGAACTCACCGAGCTTGTATCCGACCCTTCCGTGTCCAAGGACCCCCGCCGCTTCAAGGATATCATGCGCGAGCGCTCGCAGCTCGAGGCGATCGTGTCTCTTTTTGCCGAGTATAAGAAGCTGCTCTCGGACCTTGACGGCGCTAAGGCCATAGTAAAGGACGAGGCGGATCCCGAGCTGCGGGACATGGCCAAGGACGAACTGCGCTCGCTGGAGTCCGCCAAGGAAGCGATGGAGGAGCGGGTAAAGTTCCTCCTCATACCGCGCGACCCGCTGGACGACAAGAATACCATCATGGAAATACGCGCGGGCACCGGGGGCGAGGAAGCGGCGCTCTTCGCCGCGGATCTGTTCCGCATGTATACCCGCTTCGCCGACGATCAGAAATGGAAGGTCGAGGTGATGAGCGCCAGCGAGAGCGGCATGGGCGGCTTTAAGGAAATCATCTTCTCCATGACCGGCGAGGCCGTGTTCGGCAAGCTGCGCTGGGAGTCCGGCGTGCATCGCGTGCAGCGCGTGCCGTCCACCGAGGGCTCGGGCCGCATACACACGAGCGCGGTGACGGTGGCCGTGCTGCCCGAGGCCGAGGAAACCGAAATCGACATACGGAACGAGGACCTTCGCATAGATGTCATGCGCGCGGGCGGCCCCGGCGGCCAGTGCGTGAATACTACCGACTCCGCCGTGCGGCTCACCCATTTGCCCACCGGCCTCGTCGTACACTGCCAGGACGAGAAGAGCCAGATCAAGAACAAGGCCAAGGCCATGCGCATACTGCGCGCTAGGCTCTACGAGCTTGAGGAAGACAAGAAGAACGCCGAGCGCGCCGCTGACCGCAAGAGCCAGATAGGCTCAGGCGACCGCTCCGAGCGCATACGCACCTATAATTTCCCCCAGAACCGCGTCACCGACCATCGCATAGACCTTACCCTCTATAAGCTCGACCTGATCATGCAAGGCGACATGGGCGAAATCATAGAGGGGCTTGGCATGCGCGCCCGCGAGGACGCGCTCAAGGCCGAATTCTAGTGACCCTGCGCGAGGCGGTCGCGGAAGGCTCCCTCTCCATAGGCGCGGCCTTTCCCGAATCGCCCTTTTTGGACGCCACCCTCCTGCTGGCGGGCGCCATGGGCCGCCCGCGCGATAGGATACTCGCCCTCCTGCCCGATGAGCTTCCTCCCGAGTCGCTCATGCGCTACCGCGGCCTCGTGGCCAGGCGCGCCCGCGGCGAGCCCTTGGCCTACCTGACGGGAGAGAGAGAGTTCTTCGGCCGCGCCTTTATGGTGGATGGGCGCGCGCTCATACCGCGGCCGGAAACCGAGCTGCTCGTGGAGGCGGCCCTGCAGGCCTTGCCCCCCGCCAGCGCTGACGGCCGCCGGCCGCGGGCGCACGACTGCTTTACCGGCTCAGGCTGCGTGGGCATAAGCCTGGCGGCGGAGCGGCCCGACTTAGACATGAGCCTGTCCGACTGTTCGGCCGACGCGCTTAAGCTCTGCGAAGCCAATTGCCGCGCGCTGCTCGGCTTTATCCCGCCCCTGGCTCTAGGCTCCGTGCTTTCGGCGGCCCGCGGGCCGCTGGACCTCCTCACGGCCAATCCCCCCTACGTGACGAGCGACTTGAGCGACTGCATACGGGCGGGGGGCAATACCGAGCCGCGGCTCGCCCTGGACGGCGGCCCCGAAGGGCTCGATTTCTATGGGCCCCTCGCCGCCGAAGCCTGGGAGCTCCTCGCGCCGGGAGGCACGCTGGCCGCGGAGATAGGCGACGAGCAGGGAGACGCCGTACGCGCCATATTCGAAAAACAGGGCTTTAGGGACCTGCGGGTGCTGCGCGACCTCGCCGGTCAGGACCGGGTAGCGCTGGGAGTGCGGCCATGAAACACGAAGAACGCCTGGACGATCACCTTGAGCGCTTCGGCCCCGAAGATAGGGAAAAGATACGGCAGGCTGAGGCCTGGGCCCAGGAATACCACGAAGGCGAGCTTCGCGCCTCCGGCGAGCCCGCCTATACCCACCTTGAGCGGGTAGCCGCCCTCCTGGCGGGCATGGGCATGGACGCCGACAGCGTCGTGGCCGGCCTCCTCCATCATACCTTGGAAGACCTTAAGGCCGGCAAATCGGCCAAGGCGGATATCGACAAGCGCTTCGGACCCCGCGTGGCCGGCCTCGTCGAGGAGTTGGCCCGCGTAGCCTCGCTCAAGGCCAAGAATAAGACCATACAGGCCGCCGAGACCATACGCAAGATGCTTTTCGCCATGACCAAGGACCTGCGCGTGATCATAGTCAAGCTGGCGGACAAGCTCGACAATATGCGCACGCTCAAGTGGCTGGCGGAAGATGACCGCAAGCGCATAGCCGCCGAATGCCTGGACGTGTTCGCGCCCCTTGCCGACCGCTTGGGCATAAGCTGGCTTAAGGACGAGCTTGAGGACCTTGCATTAAAGGAAATTAACCGCGAGGCCTTCGACCAGATTAAGCGCATCGTAGCGGGCAAGAAGGACGAGCGCCAGGCCGTCCTCGCGCAGGCGAGCGCGGACATCGTGGGCGCGGCGGCTGAAGAGGGCTTTTCCGTAGACGTGAGCGCGCGGGCTAAGCACTTCTATTCGATATACCAAAAAATGCGCAAGCGCGGCAAAGGCGCCGAGGAACTGTATGACCTGTCCGGGCTGCGGCTGCTCTGCGACGGCGAGAGCGAGTGCTATGCCCTCGTGGGCATCGTGCACAGGCTCTGGAAGCCTCTCGAGGGCCGCTTCAAGGACTATATAGCCATGCCCAAGGCCAATGGCTACCGCAGCCTCCACACCACCGTGCTTGCCCAGGACGGCACACTCCTGGAAATCCAGATACGCACCAGGGCCATGCATCAGATAGCGGAGTTTGGCATAGCGTCGCACTGGCTCTACAAAAAAGGCTCCAGCCACGAGCTCGTGCGGCCCGAGGACCTGTCGATAGTAAGCCGGCTCAAGGACTGGAGCGCCATACTGGAATCCGGCGACGAATTCCTTGAGGACATCAAGCGGGAACTCCTTAAGGATTCCATCTTCGTGTTCACGCCCCGCG
>JBFZES010000379.1:0-8268 GCA_041306725.1 Spirochaetaceae bacterium
AACGCCTACCGCCACCACTACCCGGTAGCCTTTTTCCAAAGCCGCGAGGAAGGCGGGGACTTGCATGACGCCCGCTCCTAAAATAAAAACCGATTTCATGCTTGTGTCGTTGTTTATCAGCTCGGGCCGCGCTTGACGGCGTAGCACTCGAAGGTATCGCCTAGCCCGAAAAGCCTAGAGGCTATACCCGCTACCTTAAATACGGGCGATCGCTCGTCGTTCGGCACGCCGGGAAAGCGTTCCGGATGGTGGCCCGTTATGCGTATGCTTTGTACATCAAAACCCCATGCCTTGAGAATATGCCGTACCGTATGGGGGCTCCACACCGTGAAATGGTCATCGGGGGATCGTTCCCAAAAATCCGCGGGTCGGGCGCGCGCGGAAATGCCTGAGCATGAAGGAGTAGAAAACGCGAACACCCCGCCTTCCTTTAGGAGCGACCGAACCCTGCGCAGTACTTTGGCCAAGTCGTCGAAATGCTCGATTACGTACCACATGCAGAGGCAATCGAGCTCTCGCGGGTAGTAGCCGTCGTTCCCGGAGGCTGAGAAATCGGCGACGAACGCGGGAACCTTTAGCGTAGCGCGTACGTAGTCCACCGCTTGGCTTGATAGGTCTGAGCCTACGGCGTGCCAGCCTCGGCTCTGCGCCTCGACGAGGAACGCGCCATAGGCGCAGCCCACGTCGAGCACGCTGGCGCCCGCCCCTACAGGTTTGAGCCGTTCTATCATGTCCAGCCGGCCGGCGGCCATGAGCCGCAGCTTAGGCAGGTCCTCAAGATAGGTCCTGCCGTACTGGGCTTTATACGCGTCGAAGAAATACGCGCTTTCGGTATAAGGATTCGCGCGCTTAAAAAAGAAAGCCATGCTTACGAGGCCGCACTTGGGGCAGAGCCTATAGCTCTTGCGCTCGTTCCTAAAAATAACCCGCGAAGGGCTGGAGCCGCAGCTCGGGCACGCGCCCGTATGCATAGGCCGCAGGCTTTTAAGAAACTCCGCAAGATCGTCACGTTGATCGGGCGCCAAGCGCGCGCAGCGCTCGGCCAAGGCGCTTATCGAGCGTAGCGCGCGGTCCAGGGCCGCTCCCGCGCCGCCAGACAAGCCTAGGGTGGGAAAACCCGCGCCTATGGCCAATTCTTCATGATAGCGGGATGGATTGAGCAGGAGCACGGCGCAGCCTGCCCAGGCGGCCTCGTAGGCGGTAAGCCCGAATTGCGTTACCACGAGGTCAAAGCCATGGAGCTGCTCTTTGAGGTCCTGCACCGGGCCGAGCATGGTGAGGCCCTGCCGCGGGTTTGGCGTAACGGTAGCGCCGGTAGCGGCCGAAGACGGGCCGTGGAGCGGAGAGTATGCGCGCGCCAAAGCCCCGGAAACGACGGTAAGCGACGCCGCCGGTAGGCGTCCGGTATCAACGGCCAGGGTCAGGAAACGTTCCGCGAGGCCTGCCGGATCCTCGCCGCCGAAGCTGACCAGGACGCGGTCAGGTTTTCGGGGCGGCTCATGCCTCCTTTTACGGGGCAAGGATAGAAAGCCGAGCTTCGTACTGTTGGCGGCGCCCATGCCCGCGCGGCTTAGCGCGCGGGGCAAGATATCGATCAGGTAGTCGGCGAAGGCCCTCGCCTCGCCTCCTTCGTCCAGGGCGGCCACTGGCCCATAGCCGGCCCAGAAGCCCAGTTCCGCGGCGCTCGTTTCGCGCCTATCGAGCACGATGAGCGAAAAACGGCGGCCCTGCAGGGCGCTGAGCACATGGATCGCGCCTAAATCGTTATGAAAAGCCAGTTGCAGTTCCGCCTTGCCGCGTTCGCCCTCCTGAGGCTCTTCGGGCAGGTATACGGCCGCGTGCGATCCGAGGCGCTTGGCCAAGTCGAAGCAGCGCGTCAGGTGTCCCGAGCCGTTGCCCCGTAGCAGGGAAGGCACCAAGAGTATGGAAATCACTGTTGTCCGCCTTCCCTTTTCACTGCGGATTCCGCCTCGCGCCTTAGCCACGCCAGAAGCGCGGCGTCGGTGGGGAGGCCCTCCCGCGGATCGCAGCCCAATTCGGCGGCTATTCCCGTCAATCGCCCATAATCCTCGGCGGTATCAAGGGTAAGCCGCGCGTCTTCAAGCCGATGCGAGGGCGGGCACTGAGGCCGGTCTATGACGAATCGGGATGGATTTGTATACAGATAGGGACAAACATGCTCGCGGTCATACGACGATACGGCTTCGCGCTGAGCCCTCATAAGGGCGGATACCCTGATAAGCTCCACGCCCATACCGCTAGGCATACCGGCGTAGCCTGAGTAATCCGCGCTTGAGGCGAGAAAGCGTACTAATAAGCCGTTAGCCAGCTCGTAGGAAACGAAGGGATTATCACCGGTGGCGCGGATGACTATTTCAGCGCCGAATCGGTCCGCCGCCTGGGCGTAGCGCGAAAGGACATCGTCCTTAGGGCCGGCGAAGCAGGAAAAGCCGCAGTCGAGGGCTTCAGGCCCAAGCGCTTCTATGCCGTCGCGGTCGCTGGCCAGTACATACTCGTCGGCCCGTATGCGGCGCAGGCGCCGCATGACCGCGCCGGCAAGGCTGGTGCCGGCGAAAGGCAAGAGGGCTTTTTGCGGCAAGCGCCTTGAATCCAGGCGCATCTGCGCGATAAGGACTATCTTTTGCCCAGCGCTCACGTTAGCGGGTCCCATAGTTCTATGAGCCTGCGGGCATCCTGCCTGAAACGGTAGGCGTTTATACGCACCCAGGTTCTCGCAGCCTGGAATTCGGCATAGGACCGCAGGGGGCCATAGGATGATTTAAGCATAAAGGGCAACAAACGCTTGCCGGGCAGCTCGGCCGAATCGCCCTTATGTCGCGGCGCGAGGTTTTTGAGCCAAAAGCGGCCGTAGTGCTCGTCAGGCGTGCTATCGAAGGACGGCAGCTCCCCCTGATAGTTGAGCCTGAGCGCCTGGGCATAGAGCAGCTCTTCGCCCCACAGCCACATGCGCAGGCCAAAATCCATGCGTTGCCAATACGGGTTGCTTATTGTCCAGTCGAAGCCGCCGCTGAGCACGAAGCGCTCCCGCGAGTAAATACCGCAGAGGTCATAGGGGAAAAGGGTCTTTTCGCCATCCTTAGTGGGTTGCAGCGGCACCACTTTGAGGTTCTGGCCGGCAGAGGCCGGGTTCATGATGCTCGGCACTATGCCGCCGTCCGCGGCGCAGAGCGTGGGCGTGAGGCAAGCGGCGTCCAGCTCCAGGACGCGGTCAAAGAAGCGGCTCGACAAGGCGCTGGTAGCAAGGCGCATGTCGTTCCAAAGCACGAATACATACGGCGCGGAGGATTCGCGCATGCCTACGTTGAGCTGCTCTCCCGCATTGAGCTCTTCCTGGAACACGATGAAGCGCAGCTGCGGAAAGCGGGCGCTCAAGCCTTCAAGCTCGGGCGAAAGGCTCAGCGTTTCCAGCGATACGATGGATTCAAAGCCTATATCGGCCAATTCCTCGAGTAATTTTACGCGATACAGCCGGGGGCCTCTATTAAGGAGTAGCACGGACACCGGGAATGCGTCTAATCCGGCCTTGGCGCGCCCTCCGCCGAACACGGTGTAGGTAGGCTTCCTGTCGTCAAGCGTTAAAGGTATGGTATTCATCGCAAGCCTCGCAACAGGCGGGATACAGCGTTCGCGTATGCGCGTCGTACCAGGCGGAAGCCCGCGACCAGGCTTTTTCCAAGCCGCCTTCCTCGAAGGCGTTTCCCTCTAGTTCCGCATAGCCCAGGCCCAGGCTTTTTGCGCCGCCTGGGGCGAATCCGCCGGGCACGAGGCAGTGTTTGCAGGGCGGCACCGAGCCATCGATAAGGACGGCCATGTCCCGCGCCAAGTGCCTGCAGGGGAAGCGTTCCAAGGGCGAGAGGTCCGCGACGGCGCGTTGCGGCAAGGCACCGGCGAAGGCATCGTATTTCTGAATGATCACCTTTTCTATATCTTTCTTCCATCCCCTATAGAAGGCTTCAAGGTGTTCCTCGTTACCCTGCATGCGCACGGCCTGGGCATGCACCTGGCCGGGGAAGAGCGCCGCCATGCGCCGCGTGAAATCCACCGCTTCGCCCATGCCTTCGCCGCGCAGGGCCGCATAGGCTTCGGGGTCCGGGTCGTCCAAGGCCACTATCCAGTGTACCCGCTCGCCCCCCGCCTGTGCGACGGACTCTGCCACGCCTGGCTTCCAGCCTATGCCGGAAGTCTCCACGAGCAGGGTGAAACGCCTGCGGCCAAGGACGCGGGCGGCTATGGCCGGGAAATCGGGATGCAGGGAAGGCTCTCCCCACAGGGATACGTCGACGACCAGATCGTCGCAGAGCGCCTCAGCCTGCGCCATGACGGCCTCAAAGGACTCGACGGGCATGAAGCCGCGCTTGGCGCGGGGGTCGCCAGCCATAAGGGGATAGGGACAGTAGGAACAGGACTGAGGGCAGCCTTCGCTTATCTGCACCCAAAGAAAGGCGGGGACCGAACGCAACAGCTCGGGATGCGCCGGCACGAGCTCAAGCACATCCTTGGCGCCGCGCAAGCCCGCGGCCCACAAAGCTTCGGCTACCCGCATATTGCGCTTCGTATCGCAGAGCGGCGATATACGGTAACCGCGCAGGTCCTTGGGCGCTAATTCCGTTTCGATATCATAGGAGTTGATATCCTTTTGTATGACCGCGAACAAGCCTTCCCTGTCCGCGGGCGAGTCATGGCGGCTAGCCAGCTCGGCGATGTTAGGCAGTATCCGCGCCGACAGTATTTCCGGCGCGAAGCCGGGGGGGTAACCGTCAGCGTAGGTATACTCCGCGCGGTACTGCCGATGAAGGGACAATAAGCCTTCCGAAAGGCTCAGGTCAAGGAAAGGGCTGTCTCCATGGGCGTATACGAGTATATCGGCATCGGGACGGGCCAGGGCAAAGGCTTTCGCCTCTTCAAGCACCGTATGCATGCGCCATGCCGCGGCTTGCTTAAGCGAGCCGCCCGCGTTTACGCGAGCCGGGTCAAAATCCATGCCGCCTAAGACCAGTATGTCATTTGGCGCGCAGAGCTGTAAAAAAAGGCCCATGACCCGCTCAAACGCGCTTAGGCCCCCTGCGAAGGGCATAAACGAGTATTCATTGAGGGTCGTCGCGTTGATAACACCGATGGTACGCATATTCCTCCTCATTATCGGCCAGCGCAGCCTCTCTCTTAACCGCATAGATCATACATTCTGTCGTCGCGACCTAGCCAGACACCACAACTTGTTGTATAGTAGTCCTTCTTGGGAGGAACATGATGAAAGTTAGCCGACGATTTACCAAACCCGGAAAAGGCCCCTACGAAGGAATCAAGTGGGAGAAACGGGTTTCAGAAATACGCAATCCCGATGGCAGGGTGGTATTCCGCATGGACGGCGTCATCGTGCCCTCCACCTGGAGCCAGATCGCCACCGATATCATAGCGCAGAAGTATTTCCGCAAGGCCGGCGTGCCTGACGATAAGGCGGAAGCCTGGCGTTCCTGGGTACCGGCCGGCCAGCAGACCCTCGCCGGCGCTTCGCCCAATCCCGGCAGCGAGCACGACGCCCGCCAGGTGTTCCATCGCCTTGCCTATACCTGGCTGCTCTGGGGCAAGAAAGCCCAGTATTTCGACGGCGAAGAGGACGAGAAAGCCTTTTACGACGAAACCTGCCGCATGCTCGCCCTGCAGATGGCCGCGCCGAATAGCCCCCAGTGGTTCAATACCGGCCTCCATGCCGCCTATGGCCTTGAAGGCCCCGCCCAAGGCCATTTTTACGTAGACCCCGATACCGACCAGGTAGTCCCTTCCACGAGCGCCTATGAGCGGCCGCAGCCCCACGCCTGCTTCATACTCAACGTGGAGGACGACCTCGTCAACGAGAGCGGCATCATGGACTTAGTCGAGCGCGAGGCCAGGCTCTTTAAATACGGCTCGGGCACGGGCTCGAATTTCTCCAAGATACGCGGCCTTAACGAGCCGCTATCGGGCGGCGGTGTGTCGAGCGGCCTGCTATCCTTCCTTAAGATAGCCGACCGTTCCGCGAGCGCCATCAAATCGGGCGGCACCACAAGGCGCGCGGCCAAGATGGTCATCCTCGACATAGACCACCCGGACATAGAGACCTTCATCGATTGGAAGACCGGCGAAGAGCACAAGGTAGCCAGCCTGGTAGCCGGCTCGCAGACCATACGCCGCGCCACCATAGCGCTGCGCGAGGCCGCCTCCAACGCCTCCGTGGCGCAGCAAAGCCGCCTGGACTTCAACGCCAACCCCGCCCTGCGCGCCGCCTCGCGCGAGGCCATGGACCAGGGCGTGCCCGGCTCGTACATATACCAGACCCTTAGGCGCATAGCCGACGGCGACCCCGACGTTGACGGCGCGGTATTCGATACCAACTGGGAAGGCGACGCCTACAGCACGGTGAGCGGCCAGGCGTCCAACAACTCGGTGCGCATAAACGACGCCTTCATGGAAGCGGTCATTAAGAACAAGGACTGGCCGCTTACCATGCGCCGCGGCGGCAAGACCATGCGCAACGTTAAGGCCCGCGTGCTCTGGGACAAGATAGCCAAGGCGGCCTGGCAGTGCGCGGACCCGGGGCTGCAGTTCCATACCACCATAAACGACTGGCATACCTGCCCCGCCGACGGCGCCATACGCGGCTCGAACCCCTGCTCCGAATACATGTTCCTTGACGACACCGCCTGCAACCTGGCCTCGCTCAACCTTACCACCTTCTATGACCGCAAGGCCGAGAAGTTCGACGAGGCCGCTTACAGGCACGCCGTGCGGCACTGGACGACCATATTGGAAATTTCCGTGGTGATGGCGCAGTTCCCGTCCAAGGAAATCGCCAGGCGCAGCTATGACTACCGCACCCTGGGCTTGGGCTACGCCAACCTAGGCACCCTGCTCATGGTCATGGGCAAGCCCTACGACTCCGATGAGGGCCGAGCCATAGCGGCAGCCCTTTCCGCCATCATAACGGGCGAAGCCTATGCGCAGTCTGCCCGCATGGCCGAGGCCTTCGGCCCCTTCGCGCGCTACGGCGCCAACGCCGACCATATGCTGCGCGTCATGCGCAACCATAGGCGCGTCGCCTACGACGCAGCGTCAAGCGAGTACGAGAGCCTGTCGGTGAAGCCCTGGGGCCTTAAGGCGGACAAAGCCCCTGACTACCTGGTTAAGGCCGCGCGCGAGGCCTGGGACGAAGCCCTGGCCTTGGGGGAGAGGCACGGCTACCGCAACGCCCAGACCACGGCCATAGCGCCAACGGGCACCATAGGCCTCCTCATGGACTGCGACACCACCGGCATAGAGCCGGACTTCGCCCTGGTCAAATTCAAGAAACTGGCCGGCGGCGGCTACTTCAAGATCGTGAACCAGTCCATAGCCCCCGCCCTTCACGCCCTAGGCTACAGCGAAGACAAGATAGAGGACATAAAGACCTACATGGTGGGCACGGGCTCCCTGCGCGGCGCTCCGGGCGTGTCGCTTGAGGCCTTGGCGGCTAAGGGCCTGCCCGAGGAAGCGCTGCAGAAGGCCGATAGCGCCCTGCGCGACGCGATGAGCCTGGACGCCGCCTTCAACCCCTTCGTACTCGGCGCCGAGGCCTTCGACGCCGTGGGCGCGCTAAGCGAGCTCCGTTCCGCGCCCGGTTTCGACATACTCCGCTTCCTGGGCTTCGGCGACGGCGACATCGAGGCGGCCGAAGCGCACGCCTGCGGTTCCATGGGCATAGAAGGCGCTCCCCATGTCAAAAAGAGCCACTACCCGGTATTCGACACGGCCACGCCTTCTGGCAGGACGGCTACCCGCTCCATCAGCTGGCAGGCCCACGTGTCCATGATGGCGGCCACGCAGCCCTTCGTGTCCGGAGCCATATCCAAGACCATAAACATGCCCAACTCGGCCACCTACGACGACGTCAAAGGCGCGCACATGACGGCGTGGCAGAGCATGCTTAAGTCCATAGCCCTCTACAGGGACGGCTCTAAGCTATCCCAGCCCCTGTCCTCCATAGCCGCGGACGCCGACCCCATAGCCGAAGGCCTCTTAGCCGTGGCCAATACGCCCAAGCCCGTAGCGCAGGCGCCCAGCAGCCCCTCCGACGCCAAGGCGCCGGCCACGGTGCGCCGCTCGCTGCCCAACCGGCGCGTAGGCTATACCCAGAAGGCCAAGATAGCGGGCCACTCAATATTCATACGCACCGGGGAGTACGACGACGGCAGGCTTGGGGAGATATTCCTTGATATGCACAAGGAAGGAGCCGCC
>JBFZES010000380.1:0-6013 GCA_041306725.1 Spirochaetaceae bacterium
GGCGGCTCCTATAATCCCCAGGCGATGAAAGACGACAAACGACTTAGCCAAAAGGACGTGGACGAGGCTTCCGTGCAGCTGCGGCCCTTATTTGGGCTCAGCCCGGGACGCTACCTAGCCATAGTCTACGCCCTGGCGCTTATAGCCTTACTCTTCGGCCTGCTGGCCCTCCCCGGGCTGCGGCGCGACGGCGCGTACTACAGCTTCGATATCGATCCGCCAGACGCGGCCGTCTATATCGACGGGGCTTACCGGGTATCCGGCTCCGCGCCCAGCTTTATCCTTAAAGGCAGCCATGAGCTAACGATACGGCGCGAGGGCTTCGCCGACGCTAGCGTAGGGCTTGAAGTAAGGGGCCGCATATTCGGCAGCCTGTTCTTTCCCCGCCGGGAGACACTAAGCCTGCGCCTAAAAAGCCCTAGCCCCCTCGCTATACTGCAGGCGGGCATGAGGGACTATAGCGCCTGGTCCCTTACCGGCGCCCCCAGCGAGGCCTATCAGCACCCCATGATACTTTCAGACGCGGCCCGCGCCTGGAGCGGCGCTGAAGGCGCGGTAGGGATGAAGGGCCTGCCCTCGGGCTTCGCCGCGGCGGCCCGCTCCTACGCGTCGAACGGAGCCGCGGTCCGCGACGCCCTGCGCGCGTCGTACATATCGCTCACGGGCTCAGCCGCCCTCACGCCCCTAAGCCTGGGCCGCTTCGTAGGCGCGCTATCCGAAGAGCTTAGCCGTGACCCCGCCCTGCTTGCCTCGCTCCTCCCCTTCCTGCCCTCGGCCGCCAAGGCGGCGCTTGAGGAGAGCGCTTTCTATACGCGCTACCGGGCTAGCCTAGACGGGCTCGCCAAGGCTCCCGCGCCGACGGGCATAATAAGCGCCGCTGGCCACGATTTTATCATGCTGCCCTCCGGAGGATACGCGCTAGCGGGAGCTAGGGGCCAGCTTAAGGCCTTTGGCCTTGCCCGCACGGAAACCACGGTAGCTCAGTTCAAGGCCTTCCTCGCCGCGGAGCCCTCGTGGGGGCAGGCGGCGGCGAAAGGGCTTGCGGACCGCGGCTTAAGCGGCAAAGACCATTTGAGCGGCCTGGCCAACGACGGCGACGATATGCCAATCCGCTACGTATCGCGGGCTGCCGCCCTGGCCTACTGCGCATGGCTTTCCGCCAAGGCCCCGGCCGGCTACCGCTTTACCCTGCCAAGCGAGGCGCAATGGGCCTACGCCGCGGCCGCCGGCCTGGCGCAGGAAGGCATTTTGCTTGAGCCGGGCAGGACCGGCCCCGCAGCCGTTTCAGGCCTAGCCCCCGACGCCGCCGGCTTCAAGGGCCTCCTTGGCAACGTGTGGGAGTGGTGCTCCGATTCCTTCGCCTTTTTACCGGCCGCGGGCTCGCAGGCCAGGATAGCCTGGCCTTCCGCCGAAGGCCTCGTGCGGGGCGGTTCATGGGCAAACCAGCCTGGCAGCGTAGATTTGAGCTCGCGGGGGCCTATGCGCCCCGATACGGCATCTGCCTTCCTGGGCTTTAGGGTAGCGCTCGTGCCCGCGGGAGAGTAGACCATGGAAGGCCGCAAAATCATAGCGCTCAATCGCAGGGCGCGCTTCGACTACAGCGTAGACGAAAGCATAGAATGCGGCATAGTCCTTGAGGGTTCGGAAGTGAAATCGCTGCGCATGGGCAAGGTATCGTTTCCCGACGGCTATGCCCTGTTCGAGAACGGCGAGCTTTGGCTTAAAAACGTGCATATATCCGAATACAGCTTCAGCTCCATCTTCAATCACGACCCCGACAGGCCCCGCAAGCTCCTGGCCCATGCCCACGAGCTTAAGCGCCTGCACAGGCGCGTGGAGGAAAAGGGCTACACGCTCATACCCCTGGATTTTCACTTTACCAAGGGGCGGGTTAAGGTAGAGTTAGGGCTCTGCAAGGGCAAAAAGCAGGCGGACAAACGCGACGCCATGAAGGAGCGGGACGTCAAGCGCGAAATGGCCAGGGCCTTCCGGGACAGGCAGGGCTAGGCGTGGTAAAGCTGCGCATAACCGGCGGGCGCTATAAAGGCCGATCCGTGGAAGTGCCCCACGGCCCCTATGAGATACGGCCGGCCATGGACCGCATGAGGGAATCGCTCTTTTCCATACTCGGCGACCTGTCCGGCAAGTCCTTCCTAGACCTGTTCAGCGGCTCGGGCATACTGGCCATAGAGGCGGCCAGCCGCGGCGCCGCCCCCGTGGAATGCGTGGAGCGCGACCGCCCCAAATTCCCGGTGCTCCTGCGTAACGTAGGCATCGTGGACACGAGGATAGAGTGCCACTGCATGCCGGTGGAACGTTATGTGCTGCGGGCCGAGCGGAGCTTCTCGGTAGTCTTTTGCGACCCGCCCTTTCCCTACGCCCATAAGGCCGAGCTCATCGCGTCCATAGCCGCCAAAGGCTTAGTGGAAAAGGGCGGGCTTCTGCTTATACACTATCCATCGGAGAATACGCTGCCTGAATCGTCGTGGGATTTGGTAAAGACGGATCAGCGGGAGTATGGGCGGTCCTTAGTGCGCTTCTACCAGAGAAGCGGGCTATCACTTGTCGAGCAGGCTAAGCAAGCGCCCGATACGGTGGTGTAGGCTGCTATCGTCCGCGCTTTGCTCGGGCTGCCCCCATATATCGGCGGCAAATGAGGGACTATCGTCGCACTCTTCGCCCCCGCCTTGCTTAAAACAGCGTACGCTCAAAACTGGGCTTTGATTTTGGTTGCGTTCCATTCCGTACTCCGTTCCTTGGTGTCCATCAAAATGTAGCACGGCCTTAACCAAAAACACACGCAAACGGGCATCGGGACATGCATAAAAGCTCTCATTTGTAACATTTGGACGAATTGATTATTTTAAAAATGTTTCGTATAGTTTTATAGATGGCCTTAAAGTACAATTAGGCGCGGCCGTGCACTATGTGGCGGCAAGCCAGTTCATGGGCGGTTTACAAAATGGATGAAACGCTATTCGAAAAATTTCCTGAAGGCGGCCTGATCAAGACCGTCGACGAGCCGAATGCCGCTCTTAAGCCCGAACAGAAGGTACAGCTGAACCGCAGGGCAAACGCCCTTTTCAACCAGGGCGATACCGAGACCGCCAGGAGAATTTTCCAGACCACCGGCTATTCGGATGGCCTTATACGCGTAGGCGAACGCTACTTGGAAGACGATAAACCCATAGACGCCTTAAAAATGTTCAAGCTTGCGCATGAGGATGGTAGGAGTAACGAGCTGGTCCAACGGGCGGCTCTTGCGATACGAAAAATGCTGCTAGAAGAGGAAAAACAATGAGCGACTTTACCAACAACGAACAGGAGCACGAATTCAACGCCGGGACGGCCCCCCAGCAGAATTCCGAACTCCTGGAGATCGCCGATCTTTCCAAGAAGGGATATCAGTTCCTCAAGGAAAATCGGGTGACCGAGGCGGAGAAAAATTTCCGCACCATACTCGAGCGCGACCAGGAAAACAATTACGCCCTGGTAGGCTTAGGTGACGCGGCGCGAAAGCGCGGCGCATACCGAGACGCCGTCGACCACTACAAGAAGTGCTTAATTTACCATCCAGGCAATAATTACGCTCTTTTTGGCCTTGCCGACTGCTACAAGGCCCTCAACCAGTACCAGAAAGCCATAGAGATATGGGAACAGTACCTCCTCCACGACAATAAGAACATAACCGTGCTCACGCGCATAGCCGACGCCTACCGCAAGGTACGCGACTTCCGCAAGTCAAAAGCCATATACCTGCGCGTGCTGGAAATGGAGCTTGATAATCCCTATGCCCTCATCGGCCTTGGGCATCTGCACTATGACTTTAAGGAATACCGCGACGCGCTTCACTACTGGCAGCGCATGGTGGAGGCCCAGGGCGAGGCCGTGGATATACGGGTGCTCACCTCCATAGGCAACTGCTACCGTAAGCTCAAGCAGTTCGGGCAGGGCATACCCTACTTCGAGAAGGCGCTGGTTAAGGAACCGGACAACTTCTACGCGCTCTTCGGCCTGGCCGACTGCTACCGAGGCACCAGCGAGCCTAAGCAGTCCCTGGATTACTGGAATCGCATACTCGCCCGCGACCCCAAAAACAAGGTGATACTTACGCGGGCAGGCGACGCATACCGCTGCATGGAAGATTACGACACCGCGCTCGATTACTACGAGCGCGCGCTCAATATCGAATTCGACGTGTATGCCGTGCTCGGACTGGCTACCATATCAAGGATGCAGGGCAAGGTGCAGGACGCCATAGAGTCGCTCAAGCGGCTCATACAGAATGACGGCAAGAATTACCGCCTCTACCTTGAATTGGCGGAGTGTTACCTGGCTAACGGCGAAAAGCGCAAAGCCGAGGAAACCCTTAGCGATTTCCAGCGTTTGGGCATACGCAACGCGCACATTCTGGAATTGCTCGCGAAAATACAGAGCTAGCGGCCCGATGAGCCAGGTCCCCTTCCCCGCCGGCCTCCTGCCGCGCGAGCTATTCGAAGCCTTCGGCATGGATAGGCCATTCAGGGGGCTGCAGGCCTTTAAATGGCTGGTTAGGGGAGCCACGTCCTTCCATGACATGAGCGATATCCCGGCGGCGGAGCGCGAGCGCCTCGCCGCGCTTTTGCCCAGCCTCTACTCGAGCGCGGTCGAAAGCGCCCTCGACGACGCGGATGGTTCGGTAAAACTAAAAATACGCCTCCAGGACCGTTCCGCCATAGAGGCCGTCCTCCTCGTCGATGCGGAAGGCCGCCTGACGGCCTGCCTATCCACGCAGGTGGGCTGTCCCATGGCCTGCGGTTTTTGCAAGACGGGGACTTTAGGCTTTTTACGCAATCTTGAAGCGCACGAGATCATGGAGCAGTACCTGCACCTAGCCTCTCTGCGCGGCAGGATAGCCAACGTGGTGTTCATGGGCATGGGCGAACCCCTGCTCAACCTGCCAGAACTGCGCAAAGCCATAGCCCTGCTTGAGCATCCGGACGGCTTTCAGCTGTCCTCCAGGAAGATAACCATATCCACCTGCGGCATCGTGCCCGGCATACTCGACCTAGCCGAGCGCGGACCCTACGTGCGGCTGGCCGTATCGCTTACCGCGGCCGAGGACGAGCTGCGGAGCGCCTTGATGCCGGTAAACAAGCGTTACGGCCTTTCGAGCCTCAAGGCGGCCCTCTTAGCCTATCAGGCCAAGAGCGGCGACCGCATTACCCTTGAGGCGGCCATCATGGGCGGGCAAAATTCCAGCCTGGAAAGCGCGCGGGCCATGGCCGCGTGGACCGAGGGGCTCAAGGTACAGCTAAACGTCATACCGTGGAACCCCGTGGAAGGCCTGCCCTACCGCGAGCCGAGCCGCAACGAGGTGCGCGCCTTCGAGGACGAGCTGGAGCGCCTCGGCGTAAACGCGGTGCGCCGCGCCAAACGCGGGCGGGGGGTAGGCGGCGCCTGCGGCCAGCTGGGCGACACGCTGAGCGAGGCCTAGCCCGGCGCTCAGGCCTGCAAACGCGATACGCGCCTGCGCGAGCGTGCGGCGAGTTCCTCTCCTTGCCTGCCGCCCACAAGGCTGGCCGCGTCTAAAGCCCGCCGCGCGCAGGCTAGCGCGGCCGCTTTATCCTCGCGCAGCCTCTCCTCATACAATGACTTGAACAAAAGCCCGCGCGCGTCGTCGAGCAGGCACGGAGCCAGCGCCAGGCGCTCGCGCTTACGCCCCTGCCGCCAGTACGATCGCATGAGCAGGCCGGCCGCCTCTGCCTGGGCCCTGCCATCGCCCTTGGCCTTAGCGTCGGCCAAGGCTCCTTCGACTAGACTGTCGGCGCGCCCGCTGTCGAAGCGCGATACTAGGAAGGCCAGCCCGAGCGTATCGCAAAGGGGCGGCGGCGAGCCGTCCAAGGCCCGCTCCATGGCCAGGAACAGCCGCGCGAGGGCGTACACGTCGCTGGCGTTGTGGTCCATGGCGAGTCCCAGTTCGCGGTGGTAGCCCTCGCGCAGAAAGCGGAAATAGGCTTCCGGCACGAGGGCG
>JBFZES010000381.1:0-4008 GCA_041306725.1 Spirochaetaceae bacterium
GCGACGGGCTGGCTACCCTTGAGAAGTTTGAGGCGGCCAGCGCCTTCCTGCCCCGCGATACCGTATCGATCGTGCTTGAGGGGGCCAACCACGCGGGCTTCGGCCGCTACGGGCAGCAGAAGGGCGACGGGATTGCCACCATGCCCAAGGACGAGCAGGAGCGGCTCACGGCCTTGGCCCTGTACTCCTTCCTTACGGAAGAATAAAAAAAGCGGCGTCCCGATCGGGGCGCCGCATCCTTTTTTCGCTCTAGCCGGCCTAGACCTGCCGGCCGCCATAGCGTCCGTTACGCGGAGAGTTCCGCTATATACCCGGTGCGCATGCAGGTGTCGAAGAGCTCATGGGTCATAAACTCCTCGCTCACGTCATCCCAGTCTTCGCGGTGGCGCACGATGCGTACCACGTAGCCGTTTTCGATTTCGTTGACGAGCTCGAGTATGGATGGCGCTTCGTTGGCGCTTTTAATCGCGAATGTCTTCATGCCTTCCTCCTTGTACCTTCAGGCGGCGCCGGGCCCCCGTTACCGTATCGATAGCCATAGCCTAAACGCCTATTCTTATTTTCGGCTGAATAAGGCGCGGGTTGAGCCCTTTCTGGCGCTTGCCACGCGTGGCCCCCCCTGACTACAATGCCGACAGGAAGGCCCACACATGCAAGACTTATTTATCGGATTTACCTCGCTCGGCTGGCAGCAGGCGCTTATGTACGCCGTAGGACTGGCGCTTATCTGGCTGGCCGTCCATAAGGAATACGAGCCCATGCTGCTCTTGCCCATAGGCTTTGGCGCTATCTTGGTCAACTTGCCCCTCTCCGTGGTGTGGGAGCACGAGGGCAGCGCAGGCTTCCTCAAGGTGCTCTACGAGGGCGGCATAGCCAACGAGCTCTTCCCCATACTCATCTTCATAGCGGTAGGGGCCATGATAGACTTCGGCCCGCTCTTCAAGAACCCCTTCATGATTTTCTTCGGCGCGGCCGCCCAGCTAGGCATATTCGCCACCATGATCATAGCCACCCTTTTGGGCTTCGACCTAAAAGCAGCGGCGAGCATAGGCATCATAGGCGCCGCGGACGGCCCCACGGCTATATACGTAGCCAATAAATTCGCCAAGGATTACCTGGGGCCCATATCGGTGGCAGCGTATTCCTACATGGCCCTGGTGCCCCTTATACAGCCGCCGGTCATACGCCTCCTTACCACCAAGAAGGAACGCAGGATACACATGGCCTACCACGAGAGCGGTGTGCCTAAGTGGCTCAAGATATTCTTTCCTATATCGGTGACGATGATATCCGGCATCGTGGCGCCTATATCGGTGCCCCTCGTAGGCTCGCTCATGTTCGGCAACCTCATACGGGAATCGGGCGTGCTCGAGCGCCTCTCGCAGGCGGCCCAGAACGAGCTGGCCAACCTAGTCACCCTGCTCCTAGGCATAACCATAGGCTCGAGCATGCGCGCGGACAAATTCCTTAACCTGACCACGCTCATGATCCTGGGCATGGGCCTCGTGGCCTTCGTCTTCGACACCGCAGGCGGCGTGCTCTTCGCCAAGCTCATCAACCTCTTCCTGCCCGCGGACCGTAAGATCAACCCCATGATAGGAGCCTGCGGCATATCGGCCTTTCCCATGTCCGGCCGCGTCATCCAAAAAATGGCAGCGGAAGAGGAGCGGGGCAATATCATACTCATGCACGCCATAGGCGCCAACGTATCGGGTCAATTAGGCTCCATCATAGCCGGCGGCATGGTATTGGCCTTAGTGCCCCTCTTCGCCAAATAAGGAGCAATGCATGGAAAGCACGATAGAAAGCCTTAGGCAGGCTGGAGACACGGCCCAGGCAGTGGCCGTAAGCATTGGCGGCCTCATAGGGGTGTTCGCCACCCTAACGGTATTCTTTCTTATTATCTGGCTGGCCGATAAGCTCGGCGGCAAGAAGCGGGCATAAGCGCCTATTCGTAAATGTTTCTATTGACAGAACCAAAACCTGGCCTTAGCCTGCTCTTAACGGGCAATCAGGCTATGGGCGGGGGCAGAAGCCTTGGTTGACCGCTCTCGCCGCGAGAACGAGGGCCAGAACCTCCTTAGTCCCCCCGAGCCGCCCATGTCGTTGCGCATGGGCGGTTTTTTATTGGCCGCGTTGCGACTCTTTATCGCTTGGGCTTGAGGGACCTTAGGCGAGGGCCTATACTTTAGTCCCATGCACGTCGCTGACAAACGTCACCACCTGAGCTTTTTGGCGCTTTCGCTCGCCGTTGGGCTTATCGCCGGGCTCGCCTTCATCGTCTTCGATATCGCCTGGCTTAAGCGCGGCGAAGAGAAGAGCCTCGCCGATTATGAACAGGCCCTTATCCAGCTCAAGGAGGATCAGCTACAGAGTCTCGTGCTCCTCGTGCATCAAAGCATTGACATAGACCGCGCTCAGGCTCGGGTTGAGGTCGGCGGCTCGCTGAGCGAAGAAGAAGCCGACGAGCTGGCGAAGGAGCGGGCTAAGGGACGCCTGCGAAAGCTGCGGACAGAGAACCAGGGCTATTTCTGGATTAATCAGGTGCTCGATTATGCCGGAGGCGACGATTACGCGCTGCGGCTCGTGCATCCGAATATGCCGGAAACCGAAGGCATGCTTTTGTCCACTGAGCTTAGGGACGCGGACGGCAGGCTGCCGTACTTAATCGAGCTTGAAGGAGTCAAGAAAGACGGCGAAGTCTTTTCCATCTATCGTTTCAAGAAGCCGGGCGTCGATGAGCTAGGCCTTAAGATGAGCTATGCCAAGCTGTATCGCGATTTCGATTGGATCATAGCGACGGGCGTATACCTAGACGACGTTCAGGCTATGGTAGCCCAAAAACGCGAGGAGCTTGGCAAGCGCGTCCGTAGCCAATTCTTTATCCTGGCGGGCTATACCCTGGGCATACTCGGCTTAGCCCTTATCGCGATCATAAAAGTGGGCGGCTGGTTCCTATCCCGCATTTCGGTGATAGCGGAGAGAGATGGCCTTACCGGGCTTTACACGCGGCGGGCCGGCCAGGAACGGCTCGATCAGGAAATAGCGCGGAGCCTCCGAGGCGGTTCATCCTTCTGTGCCCTTATGTGCGACCTCGATCATTTTAAGGAAGTCAACGACCATAATGGCCATGAGGGCGGTGACGCGGTGCTTGTGCAAGCGGCCAAGGCGCTGGCCGCCGAGCTACGGGCGGAGGATGCAGCCATACGTTGGGGCGGCGAGGAATTCCTCATCATCATAAGCGGCGCGGACGCGGAGTCGGGCCTGCAGGTAGCCGAACGCGCCAGGCTGCGCGTCTCGGCTTACTCGGTCCATTACAGGAATAGGGAACTGCGATTCACGGTCACTATAGGCGTGGCCGTATTCATCCCCGGCGATGATCAGACGAGCATCGTCCGCCGCGCAGACGACGCCATGTACCGAGGCAAAGCGGCTGGAAGGAATCGCTGCGTGCTTGAAGGCCGCTAGGCTTGGCAGGTCTTTATATAATCCTATGAGCGTCTTATAATGGGTTAGGCAGCCCCGTATGGCCGCGGCGCGGAATAGACGCCGGCGGATACCGGAGCGTTGCCCGAGGCCACAAGGAGGCTTTCATGCTCGTCCACGAACTCATGACCAAGAATCCCCTGACTACCACGGCCGATACGCCGGTCTCCGACGCCCTGTCGCTCATGCGCCAGAAGAAAGTCCGCCGCCTGCCCGTGCTCGACAAGGCAGGGAAGCTGGCGGGTATAGTGTCAGACCAGGATCTGTTGTACGCGTCCCCTTCTCCGGCTACCTCGCTGAGCGTATTCGAGATCACTTCTCTTATGGCCAAGATCACGGTGGCCCACGTCATGACCAAGAAGGTCGTGACCATTACGGAAGACCTCCCGGTGGAGGAAGCCGGCCGTATCATGGCTGACAGAAAGATAGGCGGCCTTCCCGTCATAAAGGCCGGCAAGCTCGTGGGCATCGTTACCGAGACCGACCTGTTCCGCGCCTTGCTGCAGCTTCTGGGCGGCCGCA
>JBFZES010000382.1:0-4572 GCA_041306725.1 Spirochaetaceae bacterium
GCACGCGCACGCTGGCGGCGTTTTCCGCGTCGCAGGTCGCCCATGCCAGCTCTATGGCGGGGCAGGCGCCCAGCCAGGCGACGATAGCCTTTACGGCGCGCGCAGCGTAGCCCCTGCCCCAATGCTTCCTATGGACAAGATAGCCCAGCTCGGCCGCGGCGCCTTCCGGAACGCAGGATATGCCCCCGATAGCCCTGTCATCGCATGCTAGGGCTATGATCCAGTACCATTTCTCTCCGTGCTCCCAATCCGCGGCCCTCTGGGCCAGGGCTTCCCGTATGGGACCGATGTCGCTCTGTACGCGCCAGTCGGCGTAGCGCGCCACTTCCGGGTCGCTGCCGTATTCGAATACGGCCTCGGCGTCGGTAGGCCGCGGCCGGCGGAGGCATATGGGGCCAAGCTCGAAAAATTCAGGCGGACGCATGCGCGGCCCGTCGCTTCACTTGGAGCTCAGGGAGGATACCCCGTCCCACTCAGCGGCCGGGGGCGAGGAGAGGAACTTGCGGCAGCGCGCGTAATACACGCGGCTCGGGCCGTCGGCCAGGTCCGCGCGCAGGGCGCCAGCGAAGGCATTCATCGCTTCCTTCCAGCGCCGTTGCCTATAGAGCCCAAGGCCTGTATCGAAGCTTGCTAGGACGGCCTCGCGGGCGTCGCTCAGGCCGCCCTTGAGGCCTACGAGCTCGAATACCCGTATGGGCTCAGCCTTGCCCACCACGCGTATCGTATCCAGCTCCCTATAGCGAAACTGGTCTTTGGTGGCGAGCCAGGTATATTCGCTGGCCATGGTATAGCTGCCATAGTACTTGTTGGCGCCTTCGAGCCGAGAAGCGAGGTTGACCGAATCACCCATGACGGTATAGTTCATGCGGGTATGCGAGCCCATATTGCCCGCCACGGCCTTACCGGTATTGATGCCCATGCGCACCTTGAGCTCGTCCCTTCCTTGCGCGCGCCAAGCCGCCCGGAGCTCTTCAAGGCGGGCCTGCATCTGCACGGCGGACAGGCAGGCGTTGTAGGGGTGCTCCGGGTACTTGAGGGGCGCGCCCCAGAAGGCCATGATCGCGTCGCCCTCGTATTTGTCCACGGTGCCGCGGTTCATCATGATAATATCCGACATCTCCGACAGGTATTCGTTTAAGAGCTGCACCAGGTCTTCGGCGCTCAGCTTTTCCGATATGGACGAGAAGCCCGCCACGTCGGAGAAGAAGGTGGTTATCTCGCAGGATTGGCCTCCGAGGCGCAGCGAGTCGGGGTCGGCGAGTATCTGGTCGATCACGTCCTGCGCCAGGTACTTGGAGAACGCTCCTTGGATGAACTGCCTATTTTCTTCCTCTCCCGCGAATTTGCCCAGCATTACCAGGGTAGAAGGGAGCAGGAGGGCTAGGTTAAGGCTGAATTGCCCTACGACGATATAGGCCTGGAAAAAGGCCAGGAAGATAACGGCGTTCGTGACCACGACGGCGGCGATTATAAGCGCTATGGAAGGCTTGGCGGGCAAGCGCCTGATAGACAGGACTATGGCTATGGCAAGGATGGCGATGAGCGCGTACTCGGCCGCCTTAGGCAGGTCTTGCATGAAGCGCCCGCGGGCAAGGGTGTTTATGAGCGTGGGATAGGAGCCGACCATCCAGTACGCGCTCGAAAGCGGCGTAACGCCTATATCCTGGGTGCCCGTGGCCGTGAGGCCGATTACGGCCACCGAATCGAAGAGGTAGTCCACCTCGGTCTTTATGCGTATGGCGGTCATGAGCTGCGTCAATGAGCTAATTTCCGCCTCGTCCGCTTCAGCGCCGCCGGCCTTAGCGGCGCGCAATGCCACAAGCTTTGCCCCGCTTTCATCGAGGTAGCCCTGTATCACGGCTTGGTATGCTGCTAATTTTACCCAATAGGCCTGCTTAAGAGGATGGCGGCGCTCGAGGTCCGGCTCGGCGGCCATGGAGCGCTTAAGGGCTTCAAGCTCCTCCGCGAGCTCCGCGCGGAGCGTTCGGCCCGATTCCATATCCTTGAGCATGAGCTGGAATTCCGCCAGCTCGGCGTTTTCCGCGTACTCGAAAAGAGCGTGGGCGGACAGGCCGCGGGCCGTCGCGTTAAAGTCGCCTATCCAATCGAAATATACCGAACAGCGCTTGTCGACGGGTATGACTATATCGCCGCGCTTGCCGCTTACGGGATGCACGGCGCCGCGTATGGTTATCCGCGCGCCCGGCTCCAGCTCAAGGGACTCAAGGCCAACGCCGCACATGCGCAGGAAGGAGACGAGGCCCAGCTGAAAGTATACGCGGCCGTCGAATACCCGGGCCAAGCGCACGCGGCGGTGCGTGCCGTCCTCGTCGGCGTCGTTGTCCACGAAGCCGAAATGCTCCACGGCGAGCATGATGCCGGGTATGGGATAGTTCACGGCGACGCGGTCATCGTCCTTAAGCGCCGCGAAGGCTTCTTCCCTGCCTGCGGGTATGGGCAGGGAAGCCTTGCGGGTAAATTCGGCCACGGCCGCCGCCCTGTAGGCCAGCTCCTCGTCGCTGAGGCTCGGCAGCACCGATACGTTCGCGAAGGAGAACGGCATGACGGCGCGGCCGTAATCCCCCGCCGCTGCGCTCAGCTCGCCGTCGTTGTCTATGATAAGCGCCGCCAAGTCTTCCGGCCCAGGCGAGCCGCCCTCGGCGCTCTTCTGGGCAAGGGCGTCGAAACCCGCCATATTGACCAAGGCGGGCGAGCTCTCTATGAATTGCAGGTCGCACACGAGGCTCCCTAAGCCTATGGCGTCGAGCTGCCTTAAGGCTTCCGCGTAGTAATAGCGCGGCCAGGGATACACGTCCAGGGCCGCTATGCGCGGGTCGTCCACGGTCAACAGCACCAGTTCGGGCAGGGGCTCGGCCTTGGGCTTCAGGCGGAAGCGCAGATCGTAGAGCGCGTACTCGACGCTCTTATACGCGGGACTGAGCGAAAAGGCTATGATGACGGCGGCTATAGCCAAGGCGGCCGCTATCGAGCCGAGCGGTCCCTTGGTAAGGGCTCCCAAGCGGGCCAGGAAATGCTTCATGGCTACCCCTCTGTATCAGAACGACAGGCTTATGCCCGCGGAGGCCGCGTAGCGCAGTTCATTGCCCGAAGCGAAAGCCTTGCCCGGCAGGAAGAGGCCGGCTCCCAGCAAGAAGCTTAGATCCAAGAAGGGCGACCAGCTCAAAGCCAGGTCAAGCTCGTGCCCCAGGTCATGGAAGGGCAGTACGGCGTCGGCGGTATTAATGGGCGATTCTTTTTTATGCTTAGCGAAGTAGTAATAGCTTAAGCCCGCCCTTACCCTTCCCAGCGTAGCGCCGGCGCCGGCGCTCGCCATATGGAGATTGCTGAAATAAGGCCTAAGCACCAGGCCGGTATCGACGTTCCCGAAGGATTGGAAAGCCTCGTCGAAGCCCGCCTGATTGCCCGCGGGGCCCTGCCCGCTAATCCTGTCCCCGTCGCCGGAGGCGAAGGCGTAGCCAAGGCTGAGCCGGGGCATAGCGGCCCCTTCGAAGGAACGCGCATACGCCGCCCGCGCGGCGTAGCCGCGTATATCGCCGCGGCCGGCGCCTAAGGGGCTATAGCCGCGCTCGGCATAGCCTTCCACGGCGTAATCGCCGCCTAGCAGGAGGCCCTTGGCCTGCAGCCCGCTATACCAGCTCGTATAGTACTCTTCCGGCCTCGATCCGAAGTAGCCCTGATAGAGGCCCAAAAGGCTCAGTTCATGGCCCTTAAGCGAGCTCGATACGGAATACGCGCCTACGTAGCGTTTCGTGCCTAAGGCGTCGTCGGGCAGGAACATGGCGTAGCTGGAAAAATCGGGGGATATAAGCCCCGTGTAATAGCCGAAGGCCTTAACGGAAAAGGCTTTGCCGTAGAGTTCCACCTCTAGCCCGTCGCCCGCGCCCGAGAGCGCGAGGCCCGTGCCTAAGGCGTAGCTCTTGCGGCCAAGGGCGAGGGTGAAGGGCGCGTCGCGTACGAGGAGCTGGAGGAAGGCGTCGCTGACTTCCCAGCGGTTGCTAAGGCTTGAAAGCATATCGCTGAGGGGAACGAGCTGGGCCGACGCGCTGTCGCGCGCCCGAAGGTATAGCTGCCACTGCTCGGGCAGGCTCAGCCTAAGCCATAGCTTAGCGCCCGCGCCGGCTGCCGCCGCGGCGCCGAGGCCTTGGCCATCGAGCAGCGCGGCGCCCGATAGCTCGCCGCCCCAATCGAGGAGCCAGGGCTCTTTAGCCCCGGCGCCGGGGAAGGCGTCCTCAAGCTCCGCTTCCTGGCCGAAGCCCGCGGCCGCGTAGAGGCACAAGGCGCAAAGGGCAAGCGCCGCCCGCCGGAGGCTCATAGCGATCGCTCCGCGAGGCTGCCTAAGCTGTTGATAAAATCGAGGAGCTCCATGCCGCCCATTTCTTCGCCTGGGCTGCTGGCAGACTTAAAGACGCCCTCCATGACGAGGGCCCGGAACGCGTAGCGCTCGGTGGGGAAGAGGAGGTAAAGGGCGGAGCTCCTAAGCCCAAGGGCGGCGCAGGCAACGCGGCTGGCCTTCCCCTTGGTAAGCGGCGCGGCCGGATCGTATGAAGATAG
>JBFZES010000383.1:0-11889 GCA_041306725.1 Spirochaetaceae bacterium
TGACCGCGGCGTTGCGCGCGCGGTGGAAGTCGAGCATTTGGGCCCAGGCGGCCGTATCGAAGGGCAGGGTCTCCGAATCGCCGGCGTTGGAGGTGAGGCGCTTGACCATTTCCGCCAGGAAGAGGCGCTCGGCGTCGGCCTCGCGTATGCGGTCGTTTATCACGGCCAGCTTATCTTCGTACTGCCGCTTCTCGTCCTCAAGAGCCTTGAGTTCCGCCGACACGTCGCGCGAGAGCTGCCTGGACACGACCCGCACGTCCCGGAGGCTAAAGGCGCCCGCGCCGCTTACCTGTATGCTTGCCTGGTCGGTAGCCGCAGGCAAGCCGCTGAATACCAGGGTCGTTTCGCCCTTGGAAAGGTTGGTATCGGCGCTCCGCGTAACCAAGGCGCGGTCCGCGTACACGGTGACCCGCGTGATGCGGGAAGACAGCTGCGCGGGCTCTTGGGCATAGAGCCCGGAGAACGCGAGCAAGGATATGAGCAAGAAAGCCAATAGTCTTCGTATGCGCATCGATATACCTCCGGGGGCATGGACGCGTTCGGCCTGCCCCCGATTAGTATAGCGCAGAACGCCGCGGCGCGCATGCCAAAGGCCGCGGGAGCCAGCGCATGCCTAGCGCGCGGAATCTATGGGCGCGGGATCTATGAGCCGGGCAAGGTCGCCTTTGCCCCGGAAGCGCATGACGTTGACCATGAAGATATTGAGCTTGTTCACGATATTGGGCGGCAACTGGTTGCCGTCCACCTCCACCGACATGGTGGGGTAATTATGCCCGCGGGCCCAGGGGGCGTACACGCCCTCGATAACGCGGCCTATGAGGCAGGCGAAGGGGCTTATGTTGACGATGCCCGAATAGCCGTCCTGCATGGCCACGCTCGCGGCGCCCGAGCTTACCACGATCTCGGAATTGAGCTCGTGGCTCACGAAATGCTCTTCGGCGTTGGCCATGATATGGCCCATATCGTGGGGGCTTTCGGGTATGAGGCCCGTGGGGCCGAGCAGGCTCAGCACGCGCCGCTCTATATGGCGCTTCCACCAGGATTCCAGCCGCAGCCTGCCTAAGGCGCGGGCAGCCTCCCCGAACCAGCGGCCGGGCCGCGGGTTAAGGCGGCGGCGCTTATTGAGGTCGAAGCCCCGCACGAAATCCAGGTAGTGTATCCACTCGCCTATGCCCGACACCTTGACCGCGATGCCGCGCTCGCTCAGCAAGTCTATGAGCTCGCCCACGGCGAAGTCGTCGCGGCGCACGTATATCTCGCCCACGACCAGGACGCGGGGGCACTCGGCAAGAGAGCGCTTTAGCGGTATGCGCTTAACGTCGGCCGCTATGCGCCTAAGCTCGGCCCAGAGCGCGTCGGGCCGTTTTTCTATGGCTGCGGTCATGGCCCGCCAGGAGCGGTCGTAGGCTTCTATGGCCGACTCGGGGTCGGCCGCCACGGCCCTAAGAGAAGTCTGTATGTCCTTGAGGTAATCGGATACGACCAGGCCCTTCCACATATCGCGGGCAAAGCGGGGACCCAGCTCGGTATAGGAATTGTCCGCGGACAGGGTAAAGAGGACCACGTTCTCAAGGCGCAGGTCGCGGAAGAGGTTCTCGAAGAACACGTAGTACTGCCCCGTGCGGCAGGGCCCCGTGGTAATGGGCACGAAGAGCAGGTACAGCTCGTCCTTGCGGTAGGACTCGGAATTGAAGAACTGGAGGGCGCTGCCCAGCACCAGGTGGCTCGGCACGCATTCCTTTCCCGAGGCGTGGGCCCGCGCGAGCTGTATGGTCTTGCTCGTGGCCACGGGGAGTGCCAAGGCCTGTAAGCCCACGCCGCGCAGCGTGGCGGCCATGAACTCGGTAGCTACGCTGCCCATGTTGGACAGCAGGAGCTTGACGCGCTTGTTGCCGCGCACGGCTATACGCTCGCCCGTACGCTCGTTAATCACGCTCAGGTCCTCGTCGCCCCCGCTATGGAAGCGGTAGCCGTTGTCGTAGCGCTCGGCGTGCAGGGCATCCTTCTTAGAGCGGTAGCCTTCTATGATATCCAGGAAGGCTTCCGCCCGGGTATCGATGCCGGCGTCCGCGGAATGGGAGTCAAGCTCAAGGACCAGGAAGGGCTTCTGCCCCATGAGCCACTTAAGGTAGTGCAGTATGAAGGAGTCGGGCGCGCAGGAGAAATTCGATATAAAGCACACATAGACGTTCTCTTCCCGGGCCAGGAGGGCGGCGGCCTTCATGTCCTGCTGGCCGTAGTACCAGTACATGTTGGGGAAAATACTCTCATCCTCGAAGGGAAGGATGTCGAAGGGTATGACCGTGTAGCCCCGCGTATGGAATTTGCGGGGTATGCCCATGTTGGCCTCGGGGGTAAAGGCGTTGTAGGGCCTGCCGAGCAGGGCAATGACCGGCCGGCCCGCCGCCCTTGCCTCGTTCAGGGCGCGCAGGCCCAAGGCGCGCGCCTTGTCCGCGTACTCGCGCTGCTTGGCCAGGGCCGCATAGAAAGCCCGCTCCACGGCCGACTCGTCCAGCTTTAAGAGCCTGCCAAAGTCCTGGAAGTGCTCGAGCGCCTTCTTGTCGCCGAACTTGAAGCTTACGACCAGGCTTAAGAAGCGCTCGGGCCGTATGTCGGGAAAGGCCTTTTCTATGTAATAGGGCAGGCCCTGCGTAATGGGGCAGAAATTGGCGTGCACGTCCGCCTCGTAGCTTGGCATATCGCGGAAGTGGGGCAGGAGCACATAATCGGCGCCGCGGTCCAGGCAGTCCTGCACCGCGCCGTGGGCCAGTTCGGCGGGGAAACAGTAGCTGCTCTCGGCGCGGGCTATGCCCTCCCGCGGCGTATCCTCGGAAAGGAAGGCTTCTATGCCCAGCTCGTGGAAGAACCAGGCGTACAGGGGGTAGAGGCTGTGCACGGAGAAGGCCCGGGGCAGGCCAAGGGTAAAGGGATGGCGCTTTTCGAAGCCGGCAGGGTCGGGGGCGCAGGCCTCGAACATGAGGGCGCGCCGCTCTTCCACGTAATCGACGGCCTGGGAAGAGGCCGCCGCCTTGCGCAGGTTCGCGTACTTGTTGCAGCGGCCGCCGAACATATAGGAATGGCCGTTCACCTTAAGCCGCTGTATGGGGCAGAGGTTTTCGCAGGCTTTGCAGCTGAACTCCCGTTCATACGCTATGTCCCGCGATAGGAGCGCGTCTATGTCGACGGCGGCCTCGTCCTGCAGGCCCTCGTCGCGCTTGCGCCTGGCTAAGAGGGCTACGCCGAAGCAGCCCATGAGCTCTGGCGCGGGCGGTACCAGTATGTCCTTATCGAGCAGCATGGCGAAGGCCAGGGGCACGGCCTCGTTCTTGGCCACGCCGCCCTGCAGGAAGAGCTTTCCGCCTATCGTGCGGTTGCCCACCACGCGGTTTAGGTAATTGGACACGATGGATAGGACTATGCCTGCGGTTATATTCTCGCGGCTGGCTCCCTGCTGCACAGCCTTGCGTATATCTGAGTTGATAAAGGCCGAGCAATGCTCGCCGAATTTGAGCGGCGCGTCCGCCTTGAGGGCTATGGGGCCTATATCCTGAGCGCTCTGTATGGACAGGTCGCCGGCCGCCGATTCCTCAAGGAAGGAGCCGGTGCCCGCCGAGCATGCCTCATTCATGGCGTAGTCTATGGGCACCCCGTTCTTAAGGAGCACGTACTTGGCGTCCTGCCCCCCTATCTCGAAGATAGTCTCCACTTCGGCGTCGAAGTGGGCGGTGCCCGCGGCGTGCGCGATGATCTCGTTGTACACGCCGCCGGTCTCCAGGAACACGCCCAGTATCTCGCGCGAAGAGCCGGTGGCGGCGGCCAGGCGTATATCGAGGGAAGAAAGCCCGCCAGGGCCAAGCTCGGCCTCCACCTGGGCCTTTATGGAGGCAAGGCATTCCTTGAGCGCCTTGACCGGGTCGCCGTGGGTGCGGCCGTAGTGGCTGGCCGCGATCTCGTCGCTCTCCTCGTCCACGAGGCAGGCCTTGGTGGTGGTGGAGCCGCCGTCCACGCCCAGGATATATCGGCCGCCCGAGCGCAAGCGGGCCTGACCCCGCTCGAATACGCGCACCCTGTGGCGGAAGGACAGTAACGGGCCTAAGCTGTCGAAACGCAGGCCGCTGGGCTTGAGCAGGCGCTCCGCGGAGGGCAGGGGCGAGCCCTGGCTGGCCGCGAGCACGGCCGCCCCGTATGCCTCGAAATAGGCGGCCATAGGCGGCACGATGAATTCGATGGCTGGGACCTTCTGGCGTATGAAGCGCACGATATGGCGGTTGAGCGTTACGCCGCCGGTAAGGATCACCCTGCCCGCATCGATCTTGGCCCGCTTTAAGAAATCCGCCACCTTGACGGCCATAAGGTCGGAGAGCGAGAGCACGATGTCGTCCTTCGTGGCCTCGCGCTTGTTGAGGCGGTGGGTGCAGTCGCTCTTCATGAACACGGAGCAGCGCGTAGACAGGGCCAGCACGCGCGCGTCGTCGGGCACCCGCTCTATGTCGCTTAGGCTAAGGTCCATGCGCGACAGCTGCTGCTTAAAAAACTCTCCGGTGCCCGATGCGCACTTGCTGCCGGAAAAATTGTTGGCTATGCGGCCATAGCCATCCAGCGAGTATACCACCAGGTCTTCCCCGCCCATGCTCACCACGGCCTTTGCGCCGGCAAGTTCGGGGCCGAGGGCGGCGAAGGCCGCCTCCACGCAGAGGGGCTCAAGGGTAGCCGGCGCGTTGAAGAGAAAGCGGCCCTCGTTGCCCGTCACGAGGGCGGGCACGCCCTCGGGCACCCGGCCCTCGGCTAAAAGCTTGAGCAAAGCTTCATGAAAATCGCCCTCGTGCGGCAAGGATGAGGCCCAGAGCAGGGTAGTGCCCTCTACGAGGGCCAGCTTGATACTGGAAGAGCCGATATTGATGCCCAGGGAACGCATAGGAAAGCCCCTTACGAAAACCATGCGGCGGATAAGTGAGGGCGGCCAGACTGCCTAAGGGCCTGCCCGGCGGGCATGATATACCCCGGCATGCCGGATTTCAATGGTGTGAAAAGCGCTACCAGGACATTTCATCGAATATTCACTAAGCGTCGGGTTTTTGATAGGATAGCCCATCGCGCCGGCCTTGGCTGGGCCGGCTTAGGACCGATTATAAGGAGCACATATGATCAAGCGCGGAGCGCTCGCGGCGCTATTTATCCTGTTCATAGGCATCAGCGCCTTCGCCCAAAACGGCGACGCCGCCGCGGTTAAGGCCGCCTCGCTGACCTCCCGGCTGCCCGACGGCCTCTACGCCGTACTGGATACGCCCCGCGGCGTTATCATACTCGAGCTCTTTTACCAGAAAGCGCCCCTTGCCGCGGCCAGCTTCGTGGGCTTGGCCGAGGGCAAATTCCAAGCCGGCGGCAAGGCCTACTTTGACGGCATAAGCTTCCACCGCGTGGAGCCGAATTTCGTCATACAGGGCGGCGACCCCCTGGGCAACGGCACGGGCGGCCCGGGCTATCAATTCCCCAACGAGATCGACCCCTCGCTCAGCTTCAACGCGGCGGGCATTTTGGCCATGGCCAACGCGGGGCCGGATACCAACGGCAGCCAGTTCTTCATTACCCTTGCCGCCACCCCCCACCTCAACGGCGGCTACACCATATTCGGCCGCGTGGCCAGCGGCATGGACTCGGTGCGCATCATACGCAAGGGCGACGTCATGGCCAGCGTGCGCATCGTGCGCCGAGGAAGCGCCGCCGCGGCCTTCTCCATGGACAAAGCCGCCTTCGACGCGGCCATACGCGCCAGGCAGGATAAGGCCAGGCTTGAGGCGCGCGCCGCCATAGACGCCCAGCTTACGCGCATAAAGGCCCGGCTCGGCGCGCTGAGCGCGAACGCGGACGGCAGCCTGTATAAGGTCCTGAAGCCGGGCAACGGAACGAAGGCGGCGAAGGGCAGCGCGGTATCGGTGCTCTATACGCTTAGCAACGCAGACGGCGCCATACTTGACTCGAGCGCGAGCCGCAACAATGCCCCCATCAGCTTCAGCTTGGGGCAGCGCCAGGTGGTTGCCGGCTTCGACGCCGCGGTGGCGGCCATGAGCTATGGCGAAAAGCGCGTCATCGTGCTGCCTCCCGAACTGGCCTACGGCAGCGCGGGCGCGGGCAACGTGATTCCGCCCAACGCGGTGCTCGTGTTCGAGCTGGAGCTCCTGGCTCCCTGAGTTCGCCCTTGGCGGGCCTTGGCATCAAGGTTACACTTCAGGCAGTTCCAATGACTCGGAGGCCCGCATGAAAAAGACGACGCGCGCAGCCCTTATAACCCTCGCGGCGCTCATCGCCCTGCCCGCGCTGTTCGTGGGCGGCTCCATAGCCTATTTCAAGGCCGGCAGGGCCGCCGACTTTAAGAGCCAGCTCGAGCGCCTAGGCGAGCTAGGCTCCCTTCCGCCTGGGGGTCAGGCTATGGTATTGCGGGCAGGCAGCCCCGAGGCCTTGATCCTTACGCAAGGGGGCGCCCTCGATCGGCCCATAAACGAACTCAGGCTGGCCGCCACGCATAACAGCTACCACCGCCAGCCCGACGCCCTGCGCTCCTTCTTCCTGGGCCTAGGAGCCCCCGGCGAGCCGGCGAAGCTGGCATACAGCCACCGTACGCTCTGGGAACAGCTGGAATCCGGGGTGCGCGGCTTCGAGCTGGACGTACGCCTGCGCGGGGAGCGCTTCGAGATAACCCACGTGCCCCTGGTGGACGACCGTACGGCCAGCCCGAGCCTGGCCGGAGCCTTCGAGGAGCTTGCCCTGTGGTCGGCGCGCTCGCCGGGGCACTTGCCGCTCTTCGTGCTGCTTGAACTCAAAAACGATTGGGAAGTGCTGGACCCCAAGCTTAGGCCCTTCGACCGCATATCGCTGGCAAGGCTCGACGCCCTTGCGCGCGATGCCTTAGGCCCGCTCCTTTTCCCGCCTGACGAAATCCGGGGAGCGTACGCGTCGCCCCTGGAGGCCGTGCGGGAGCGGGGCTGGCCGGCCCTCGGAAGCGCGCTCGGCCGCGTTTTCGTCATTATCCACGAGGACGAGCGCTATAGGGACGAGTACCTCGCGGCCTACGGCCCCGCGCTGAAGGGCGGAGCCTTTTTTACCTGCGCCCCGGAGGGCGGCTCATCCGGCGCGGCCGCCTATGATGGGCTCTTCGCCATATTGAACGACCCTGGGGACCCGCGCATAGCCGCCGCCCTGGCCGCAGGGCTCATCGTGCGCACGCGGGCCGACGCCGACGCGATGGCCGACCCGCTCAAGGCGGCCGCCGCCCTGGCCTCGGGGGCGCAAATAGTGTCTACCGACTATCCGCCGGGCGGCCCCGCCCACGCGTCGGGCTATCTCTTCAGCTTCGGCGGGGCATCGGCCGCCGCCTTCCGCCCGTGAACGGAGAGAAGCCGCGCATGGACGCGGCCATGGCGGCCGCCTTCCTGCGCAAGCTGGGCGAGAAGCTCGACTACAACGTAAACATCATGAACCGCGACGGCATCATCATAGCCAGCCGCGACCCCGCGCGCGTGGGCAGCTACCACGCGGCGGCCAGGCACCTCCTTGAGTCGGGCGCGGCCGAGGAGAGGATTCGGCCCGACGACCGGCTGCCTGAAGGCACCAAGCCCGGCCTTAACCTGCCGCTCTCGGTGCGCGAGCAGGTGCTCGGCGTGGTGGGCGTTACCGGCGACCCCTCGGAGGTAGAGGGCATAGCCTACGCCATCAAGACCAGCCTTGAGTCTATGATAGAGCTTGAGGCCCTGCGCGAGAGCACGATGAGCCGCCGCAGCCGCAAGTCCCTCCTCATGGCCTATCTGCTCTATGAGGAGCAGGCCCCCGAGGCCGAACTGCTCGGGCTCGCCGACAAGCTTGGCTACGACCCTGCCCTGCCCCGCGCGGCCATCCTGCTATACTTGCCTCCGGGCAAAAGCGCCGAGGACGCGCTGGCCGCGGCCAAGGCCAAGGGCGTGCATGACAGCCAGGACATAGCCAGCGCCGCCCCGGACGGCTCCCTCCTGGTATTCCGCAGGCTCGGCTCGCCCCGTTCCGATTCCGGCGGCCATGGAGCGCAGGGCCTTATAGCGGCCTACCGGCAGGATATCCGCTCCTACTGCCGCGCCCTGGCCGCCGCCGCCGACCTTCCGGCCCTGCGCTGCTTCGCCGGCACCCCGCAGCGGGATTTCTCGCGCTATAGGGGCTCGTACAGGCAGGCCCAGTGGCTGGCCAAGCACGAAGCCGCCCTGGCTTCGGCGCATGACGGGGCCGCCGGAAATAGCGCCGAGCCGGCCTTCCTCTTTGACCATATACACGAGTATCTCGTATCGCTGGCCCCGCAGGGCGCCCTCGACGACGCCCTGGCCACCGTGGCCGCGGCCATACCGCGCGAACTGACCAGGACCATGAGCGAGAGCGTGGCGGCGCTGGAAGCATCGGGCTTCAACATAAAGGAAGCCGCCGCGAGGCTGGGCATACACCGCAATACCCTGGCGGCGCGCTTTGAGCGCTTGTCGGGCTTTTTCGGAGCAGACCCCCGCTCCGATGCCGGAGCCCTGGCCCTTGCACGGGCTATAGGAACATATCTGGAATTGCGCTAAGCAAACAGTGCACCGTGCACTGTTTTGCGCAAAAAGCTCCGCCACATGCACCATGACGGCCTGCCCCTCTCGCCTCTACACTAGGTAAAATTACTAGCCTTAAGGAGGCACGTCATGGTATCCGGAACAGTAGCGCTTATTTTATTGCTGGTCGCGGTGGTGGCCATCGTTTTCCTGACGGGGAAATTCAAGGTGAACGCCTTCCTCGTACTCATCGGCGTGGCCTTCGCGTTCGGCCTCGCCATCGGGCTGCCCGCGCTGGACGTCGTCGCCAAGATCAAGACCGGCTTCGGCGGCACGCTTACCAATATCGGCATCGTCATCGTCGCCGGCACCATCATGGGCAAGATCCTGGAGAAGACCGGCGCGGCCCTCTCCATGACCCAGGCCATACTCAAGCTGGTGGGCAAGAACCGCGCTCCCCTGGCCATGAACGCGGCCGGATACGTCGTGTCGATACCGGTATTCTGCGATTCCGGCTTCGTCATCCTTAATCCCCTCAACAAGGCCCTGGCCAAGGAGACGAACACCTCCATGGCGGTCATGGCCGTAGCCCTGGCCACCGGCCTGTACGCCACCCATACCATGGTGCCGCCCACGCCCGGCCCTATCGCCGCGGCGGGAGCCTTAAGCGCCGACTTAGGCCGCGTCATACTCTTCGGCCTCATCGCCGCCATACCCGCGTCGCTGGCCGGCCTCTTCTGGGCTACCAAGATAGCCAAGAAATACCCGATAGACTCCGGCGTGGAGGAATCCTACAGCGACATCGTGGCCAAGTACGGCAAGCTGCCCAACGCCTTCCTGTCCTTCCTGCCCATCGTGCTTCCCATCGTGCTCATACTGTTTAAGAGCGTAGCGGAGTTCCCCTCAAAGCCCTTCGGCGAAGAAGGACTCCAAAAACTCATACGCTTCATAGGCGACCCCGTTACCGCGCTCATCATAGGCGTGTTCGCCAGCTTCCTCCTGGTCAAGAAGGGCGAGCTGGGCAAGGCCGTGGACGAGTGGGTAGGCCACGGCATTAAGGACTCCGCCATCATATTGGTGATCACCGGAGCCGGCGGCGCCTTCGGCGCCATGATAGCGGCCAGCCCCATAGTCGAATTCCTCAAGGGCGGCATGACCAATCTGTCGCTAGGCATTTTCCTTCCCTTCATTATCGCCGCCGCCTTGAAGACGGCCCAGGGCTCGTCCACGGTGGCCATCATCACCACCGCCACCATCATGGCACCCATGATGGCCAGCCTTGGCCTGGACCCCGCGCTATCGGTCGTAGCCATAGGAGCGGGCTCCATGGTGATTTCGCACGCCAACGACTCGTTCTTCTGGGTAGTGTCCCAATTTTCCGGCATGCCCGTATCGACGGCCTATAAGGCCTACTCGAGCGCTACCGCCGTGGAAGGCATAGTGGCCGCGGCGACCGTGGCCATCATGTCCCTGATCGTATAAGCATAAGGAGAGGATGATGACCGACTACGCCCGCATGCGCGAGGATGCCGCCTCTATATTCCGGGCGGGCGTAGCCCGCGTCGACCCCCGCCCCATGGTGAGGGAGGCGCTTAAGCTAGAGGAAAACCGGCTGCGGATAAACGCCGAGGGCGGCCTTAGCCTGGACCTGCGCGAGTACGACAGGATAGTCGTGCTCGGCTACGGCAAGGCCGGCGCCCGCATGGCCTTAGGGGCGGAAGACGCCCTGGGCGACCGGATAAGCGAGGGCCTCGTGGCCGTCAAAGCCGGGCACGCCGAGCCCTGTTCCCGTATACGCATCGTGGAGGCCGCCCATCCCGTGCCGGACGAGACGAGCCGAAACGCCGCCCGAGCCCTCATGGAGCGCGCCCGCGCCGCCGACGGGCGTACCTTAGCGCTCGTACTGGTGTCCGGCGGGGGGTCCGCCATACTCTGCGCGCCTTATGAATCGCCGGAGCGCGGCCTCAGCCTGGCGGACAAGGCCGCCGTTACCAGGGAACTCCTGGCAAGCGGCGCGGATATACGCGAGATAAACGCGGTACGGCGCCACTTGTCCGCCGTAAAGGGCGGGAGGCTCGCCGAAGCCCTTGCGCCCGCCACGGTCGTGGCCCTCATCCTCTCCGACGTGGTGGGCGATGAGCTGAGCTCCATAGCCAGCGGCCCCACGGTGCCGGATCCCACGAGCTGGGCGGACGCCCTGGGCATAGTGCGGCGCTTCGGCATAGCCGAGCGCATACCGGCGTCCGCGCTGGGCTTGCTTGAGGCCGGAGCGGCAGGGCTGGAGCCCGACACGCCCAAGCCCGGGCACCCCGCCTTCGCTAAGGTGCATAACCTGCTCATAGGCTCAAACCGCCAGGCCGCCCTGGCCGCCGCGGCCAAGGCCAAAGAACTAGGCTACGAAACGCTCTATTTAGGCTCGCGCATAACGGGCGAGGCCCGAGAGATAGCGCGCGCCTATCTTGGCATGGGCCTCGACTGCGCCGCGAATGGCCAGCCCTTGGCCCCGCCCGCCTGTATACTGGCGGGCGGCGAGACTACCGTCACCCTGCGCGGCACGGGCAAGGGCGGCCGCAACCAGGAGATGGCGCTGGCCTTCTTAGCGGGCCTTGCGGACGCGAGCCCCGATTTGGCAGGCCGTTGCGCCTTCCTGTCCGCGGGAACCGACGGCAACGACGGCCCTACCGACGCCGCCGGCGCCTTCGCCGACCTCGGGCTCTTGGAGAGCTCCCGCGCTAAGGGCCTGCCGCTCCGCGACTATCTGGAGCGCAACGACTCATACGCTTTTTTCGACCGCATAGGCGGACTGCTGCGCACCGGGCCCACCAATACCAACGTGTGCGACCTTCAGCTGCTTATCGTGCGCTAAAGGCCCGGAAAAACTGGACAGGGGCCGCCCCGGAAGGCTATCCTGGCCCTAAAGCCCATGGATACGCGCGCGGCCCTTGAATCAGTAAAGTCGCCTCATTCCCCGCGCCGCGCATGGATTGCCCTCGGCGGGCTCGCTCTCGCGGCGCTGGGCCTTAGCCAGGAGGCCCCGCCCGACCCGATCCTGGGCCGCTTGTATGTACTGCTAACGAACGAGAGCCTCGCGCCCTTCGGCGCTGGCTTAGGGGCCGCCATCGGCGCGCTTGGCCTGATTTTCTCCCTGGCCCTGACCTTCCTGCTGGGATTCGGCCTTCGGGATGCCTACAAGCGCCGCAAGGCTAACGCTGCTAAACGCGTGTTTAAAGAAAGCCGAAACGGCGCGGCCAGCGTGGCCGCCCTGCTATTCATCGCGCTCGCGCTCTTCCTTGGCCTCCGCTACGGTTCGGCCTACCTATCGGGCCTGCGGGAAGAGGCGGCCGCG
>JBFZES010000384.1:0-2590 GCA_041306725.1 Spirochaetaceae bacterium
AGCGGCCCCGAGCGCGATACCTGGACCCTCAGCCTCGACGGCAGCTGGCCCTTCGCGCTGGCGGAGAATCCCGAAAGCAGGCCCGAAGGCTTCTATGAACCAGGCTTTAACGCTAGTTCCTGGCCAAGCATAGAGCTGCCGGGCAGCTGGAGCCTGCAGGGCTACGACAAGCCGCATTACACCAACGTGATCATGCCCTTTTCCAACGCGCCTCCGATACCGCCTTACCGCCATAATCCCACGGGCCTATACAGGCTAAGCTTCGAGCTGCCGCAATCCTGGGAAGGCCGCCGCACCGTGCTCCACGTGGGCGGCGCGGAGAGCTTTCTGGAGCTCTGGTGCAACGGCCAGGTCGTGGGCTGGGCCAAGGACACGAGGCTGCCCTCCGAATTCGACCTTACGCCCTACCTGCTGCGGGGCGTCAATACGCTCGCCTTTTCCGTCATACGCTATTCTGACTCCAGCTACGTAGAGGATCAGGATCAGTGGTGGCTGGGCGGCATATACCGCGGCGTGTACCTGTATTCCACCGAGCGCGCCTATATCGCCGATATAGAGCTGCGCCCGCGCCTTGAGCCGAGCCTTAGCCAAGGCAAGCTTGATATCTGCGCCCAGCTGGGCTTCAGCTTCGATCCAGGCGCGGACCGCGTGCCGCTAGGCGCCGGCCCGGTCGATTATGAAGGCGGCGAGGAGCCCGTTGCGGGCGCCCAGGCAGGAGAGCGGCAGCGTATGGGTGATTACCTTCTGCGCGTGCGCGTGTATAGCCCTATCGTAGGCCCGGCCGCTGACCTAGGCTACCCTGGGGATACGGGGCAAGCCGAGTCGCCCCTCGCCGAGGTTCTTGTGCCGGTCGATGGCCGCTATAGAATATCGGGCTGGGCGGCGCGCGTTTCCATGCCCTTCGAGTCGCCCCAGCTTTGGAGTTCAGAGTATCCTGCCCTGTACGCGCTTCAGGCCACGCTCCTATCGCCTAGCGGCGACGAGCTTGAGCATAGCGCCTGCCGCTTTGGATTCCGCCGCGTGGAAATGGACAAGAAAAACAGAGCCATGCTCATAAACGGCAAGCGGGTCATGCTGCGCGGCGTCAACCGGCACGAGCATGATGAGAGGCATGGCAAGACCCTCGGCCTTGCCTCCATGCTGCTTGACATAGAGCTTATGAAGCGCCACAACTTCAACGCCGTGCGCAACAGCCATTATCCCAACGACGAGCGCTGGTACGAGCTCTGCGACGAGTACGGGCTTTACCTGATGGACGAGGCCAATATCGAGAGCCACGCCTACTACGACCAGCTTGCCCGCGACCCCGCCTGGCTGCCCGCCTTCATGGAACGAGGCAAGCGCATGGCCCTGCGCGACAAGAACCATCCCTCGGTCATTATATGGTCCCTGGGCAACGAGGCCGGGTACGGGCCCAATCAGGACGCTCTGGCGGCCTGGCTGCGCTCCTACGACCCGGACCGTCCGGTCCATTACGAGGGCGCTGCGCGCCCCGAATTCGGCCAGGGGCCCTTTACCCTGGACTCGCTTAAGCGGGGCCGCGCCGCCAGCGATTTCGTGTCGGCCATGTACCCGCCCGCCGAGCTCCTAGAGGCCTGGGCCTTAAGCACGGAAGACGACCGGCCCTTCATACTCTGCGAATACTCCCACGCCATGGGCAATTCCAATGGCGGCTTGTCGGATTACTGGGCCGTCATGGAAAAGTACCCGGGGCTGCAGGGCGGCTTCATATGGGACTGGGTGGATCAGGGCCTCGTCGCGCTGAATGCCGCCGGGAAAGAATACTGGGCCTACGGCGGCGACTTCGGCGACGAGCCGAACGACCGCGATTTCTGCTGCAACGGCCTCGTCTTCCCCGACCGCGGCCCCAAGCCGGCCCTGGCCGAATGCGCCTGGCTCTTCCGCCCGCTCTTAGCGGAACTCTCGGGCGGAGGCCGGCCCTTGCGAATTCGGGTGACGAGCCGCTACGACTTCCGCGTTCCGGCCCCCATAGAGCTCCGCTGGAGCCTCCTTGCCGATGGCGAGCCGCTCGCCGAAGGCTCACTGGCCCTGCCGCCCCTCGAGCCCGGCTCTTCGCTGGAGCTGGACCTAAGTATAGGCGCAGCTATTCCCGCGGGCGCGGCCGGCCTTGAATGCTTCCTTAATGTAGACTTCCTCTTAGCCGAAGGCGTAGCTTGGGCTCCTAAAGGCCATCGCCTCGCCTGGGAACAGCTGCCCCTCAGCCCGGAACGTATGGCGGCTATCCTAAGCGGCGCGGCGCGCCCGAGCGATGCGCTTAGTTCGCTTGCCCCGGATTCAGCCGGTCCTTCCAGCCGGCAGCCCGCGAGGGCGCTACACAAGGGAGCGCAGTCCGCGCGGCCCTGGCGCCTGGGTTTCAGCGCCGAGGGCTTCCTTGCGTCTATGCAGGCCGAGGGCTTTGAGTATTTGGCAGAGCCCCTGCGCATGAACCTGTGGCGCGCCCCTACGGAGAATGACGGCATCAAGACCCTGCTTGAAGAGCGGGACGTGCCGCATTTCGCGTTCTATCACCAGGACAAGGCCCTCTCGCTCTGGCTGGACTGCGGCCTTGACGAGCTTGTTTTTACCCTCG
>JBFZES010000385.1:0-12970 GCA_041306725.1 Spirochaetaceae bacterium
ACTTTACCCGTGGCACGCTATTGGGCAGTGTTAAAGGGTAGGGTCGATAAACAGGTTCCTAATTTCCTATGAGGAGGCTATGATGAAAGAAGCAGCGTTTAAGAAGATCGCGTTGATCCTGTTGGCAGTCATGATGACTGTCCCGGCTTTTGGCGCGGGGCAGGCAGACACAGGCAGTTCCGCTAAAGCGGCCGGACCGGTAAGCATCGAACTCTGGTACGGCGCCGCTATAACCGAGGCGGGGCCGCCGCCTGAGGACTGGGCTGCGCTGCAGCTCATTAAGGAAAAGCTGAACATAGACCTGAAGCTTACCGCGCTGCCATCGAACGAAAGCGATCAGGACGTTAAGATCAATGCCGCGGCGGCCGCCAATGCCCTGCCGGACCTGTTCATGGTTAGGCGGGATCCCTGGCTGAACCTGGTACGGGTCGGCCTGCTCGCTCCCGTGGACGAACTCTATCCTCTGATGCCGAACCGGACCTCCATCCAGTACGATGCCGACAGCAAGGCCTTTACCACCGTAAATGGCAAATCGTACGGACTGGCTTCCCCGGGGTCTATCGCCAAGAACGAAGGCATGCTGATCCGTAAGGATTGGCTGGATAATTTGGGCCTTAAGGTGCCGGTGACTGCCGATGAGTACCTTGCGGTCATGCGCGCCTTTACCTTCAATGACCCTGATGGCAACGGCAAGGCGGATACCTATGGCTATGGCGCGTTCATAGAAATCAATAATTTCGAAGAAGGACTGGGACGCCGTATGGATCCCTTCATGGGAGCCTTCGGCGTGGCGGGCACGTGGAACATGACCGCAGCCAATGCCGGTCTCAACGTGAGGAATCCCGCTTATTTTGATGCCCTGGCATATGTGAAACAGCTGATGGACGAGAAAATTATCGATCCCAACTGGCTGAGCTATAAGAAGGATGATTTTAGGGCCGCATGGAAGCAGGGTCGATTCGGCATCATGAGGGAGCAGAATGCGGCCTTCGGAGCGGAGTCTAACTATGCTCCTTTCGACAAAAACTTCCCCAAGGGTGAATGGATCGTGATCGACGCTCCTAAGGGGCCGAAAGGCCAGCAGTCCGTCGGCGTTTATACCCAGGCCTTCCGTATTTATGCTGTTTCTACCAAAGCAGCGGCGGCGGGCAAAGGGCCGGCTATCGCCCGCCTGCTGGAGTGGATGTCATCCGACGAAGGCTACTACCTCCTAGGCTGGGGACAGAAAGGCGTGAATTACGCCCTTGACGCGAACGGAGTTCCCACGCCCAATGGCTTGCCCGATCCTGAACAGGCTTGGACCAAGCCCGCGGCCCAGGTCCTTACCCAGTTGCGTAACATGGTGTACTACAACGGCCAGATCGAACTCCTTTCCCGTTATCCGACCTACAAGACGGCGGTATCCGGAAAGACTATGAGCGCGTTGACTATCATGAGGGACATGCAGAAACGCCCCTGGACTGCCGCGATAGGCTCGGATGCGCTGCCGCCCCCCAATGCCGACCTCAAGCGCTTCTATGAGCAGGGAGTCCTGGAATTCCTTACCGGCAAGCGCGAATTGACTAAAGCCAATTGGACTGCCTGGGTTCTGGAGTTTGACAAGCTGGGCGGAAAAGACTGGGAATCCGCCGGTATAGCCAAGGCCAAGGAATCCGGTTACCTGAAGTAAGCAGTACTGCGGCAGCCATGCCGCTGGATGAACATGCCGGGGCGCCTGGCCGTGAACCGCTGGGTGCCCCGTTTTTTTCTCCGGAGTCGGGGACAGGAAATGTATATCGAAGAAGAGGCAAGCCGGATATCGGACAGCATGGCTCAGTCTGTGATGGGCCGTTTTGATCATCATAAATTCCGCTGGCATTACGAAGACGGGCTGGTGCTCCAAAGCATATACAAGCTGGGCCAACTCCATGATCGCCGGGATTACCGGGACTGGGTACTCCATGTCATGGACGCCTGTATCGGGGATGATGGTTCCATAGCTACATACCGCGAAGAAGACTATAACCTGGACCAGATCAATCCGGGCAAGTTACTGTTTGACCTCTATCAAGATACGGGCGTCGATAAGTACAGGAAGGCTCTAGAACGGCTTCGGGGGCAACTCCGTAACCAACCCAGGACCGTGTCCGGCGGTTTCTGGCACAAGAAGATCTATCCTCATCAGATGTGGCTAGATGGCCTGTACATGCAAGGCCCGTTCTATGCCCGTTATGCCAAGGAGTTCGGAACCGCAGAAGACTGGAACGATCTTTTATACCAGTTTGTGCTGGTTGAGAGACATACAAGAGATCCGCGGACGGGACTTCTTCATCACGCCTGGGACGAATCCCGAAAACAGCTCTGGGCCAACCCGGTAAGCGGCTGTTCCCCCCATTTTTGGGGACGGGCAATGGGCTGGTACTGCATGGCCCTGGTTGACATCCTAGATTACCTCCCCGCAGGCGCGGATTACGATCACTGGCGGGCCACATTGATGGACATCGCAGCCAATCTTTCACGAGCCGTCCGAAAGGTGCAAGATCAGGATAGCTCCCTCTGGTTCCAGATTCTAGATCAGGGAGGCCGAGAGCGAAATTATCGTGAAACTTCGGCGTCGGCTATGTTCGTCTATTTTCTATTTAAGGCCGCCGACAAGGAATACCTGGTTTCCGAAGAGAGGGCGCCAGCCCTTGAGGCCGCATGGTCAGGATACCATGGCCTTGTACGGCGCGCGCTGTCGCGCGACGAATCCGGAGAGCTGCACGTGGATGGCATTTGCAGCGTGGCGGGCCTGGGCGGGACGCCTTACCGGGATGGGTCGTTCGACTATTATGTGCGCGAACCGGTGGTCCGAGATGATTTCAAAGGCATTGGCCCTTTCATTCTTGCGGCGCTGGAAGCTGAAAGGCATGCAAGTAAGCCCGCCTAGCTGGCGGCGTTATCCGTGCAAAGTGTAACAAAGCCGAGGTTGCCATTATCCTAGAATGCGACCCTGACGAGAGGGTAAGCCCACCATCAGGGTTTGGAAGCGCATTCCTATGCTGACGTTTATGTTCCCGTCGGCAGCGCATCTGACAACTTTGGGCTACAAAGATCATTCTTGCGAAGTCTTATTTGAGCGATGGACATTAAGCTGAGATTAGCGTGCATTTTTCGAAAGCCTCGAAGCCTTCGCTTGCCTGCGCTCCCCAAGGGCGCCATACTGATAGCATGATAGAAATACGCCGCTTTGCCGGCGAAGAAGCCTGGCTCGCCGCCATAGAGTCGGATTTTCTTGAGACCCTGCGTGACGCCGCGCCTGGAACCGTTGCGCTGTGCCTGGCTGGCGGTACGACGCCTCTGCCGGCCTACAAGCGCTTGGCCGCGGCCCTGCTCCGCGATTTCAGTGCGCGCGCGCACCCTAAACCTAGCCTGCCGCGATTCCTCCTTGTGGTGGGCGACGAGCGAGATGGCCCCGTAGAGCGGCGCTATAGGAATGATGAGACCCTAAAGGCTTCCTGGTCCGAGGCGCTCGAGGCGGGCCTCGCTGCGCTCATATCCTGGGACCGTAGCCCGGCCGAGCCCCTGGCCATGGAACGGCGCTTAGCCGAGCTTGCCTCCTCGCGGCCGGCCGGTAGGCCGCTCTTTGAGCTCTGCTACCTGGGCTTAGGGGCGGACGGGCATACGGCGGGCCTTTTCCCCGGGGACCCATCGATAGCCGGTGCTACCGATGCCATGTCCCCTGCCGCGCTTGCCCTGCGCGGCAGGGCTCCCGACTACCCCTACGAGCGCCTCAGCCTTAGTTTCGCCGCGCTGCGCTCTTCAGGAAGGACGCGCTACCTCGTGCGTTCCGCAGGCAAGGCGGCGGCGCTGGCCGCCCTTGAGTCCGGCGACCCGTTCTGCCACGCCGTGCGCGCCGCCTCTGCCGATGCCCTTGCCTTCGTGTTGGATTGATCCGAGTCTAGTTCCACGAAGCTTGTGTATGGGAACGCGGAGACGCTCCCTATAGTGGCCTTGCGCGTTGATACGCGCCATCGTATGTGGCTGTATTCCTAAAACACAAGCTTCGAGGAACTAATCTCAAGCTTCGAAGCACTAACTATTTCTTCAGCGCGTCGAGCTCGCCTGAGAGCCCGCTGAAATGCGCCGCTACATCCTTAGGCCACCCGGCTATGAGCTTCCTGAAGCGCTCCGTGTCTCCGGCATACAAGGCGCGGGAAGCCTCCTCGCAGGAGGGCTTATCGCCGGCAAGCGCCCACAGTTTCTTGTCTATGGCCTCCACGAGCCTGGCGCGCTTAGCCGAAGGGGGCTCGTTTTTTATGGCTTCGTCCACGAGCCGTCGTATGGTGGCCGATATATTGTGGCGCTCGGTTTCGAGCCATTCCCAATGGCGGGGCAGAAGCGATACTTCGCCGCATACGACGCCCAGCGAGGGCCTGCCCCTGCCGGCCTTGGCGCGGGCAGGCGCAAGGCGGGCGAGAACCTCGTCCGGGCTGCCCCGAAAGTCGAAGTCCAGCTGCCTGCCGCTCTCGTCGTCAAAGATAAGAACGTTTTCTCCGGGGTGGGCGTCTAGCCAGAGCTTAATCTGACGGAGCGCCGCGTCTGCCTCGCCCGTGGCGATGAGGGCGTCGGCGCTGAAGGCCGAGTAGCGTGTGGTGTTCATATGGTTAATATACCCGGGTAAATATAGATTGTCAATATCGCCCGGGTAAAATAAACGGCGAATCCCGGTGGATTCGCCGCTCTCAAGCGTGCCGGACGCGCGTACTGTACGCGCGCCTTGTACGCGAAGGCCTTAGGCTTCCGCTATGAGGAGGGTCTTGGCGTCGAGCTTAATGGATAGGTCGGAGGGGTTCATGCGGCCATGGTCCTTGACCACGATAAAATGTATGTACTCGGTCTTAGGCTCAAGCAGGATGAGCACGGAAATATCCTTCATGAATTCCCTGAGTATGACCGGCACGTTATGCTTGTCCAAAAGCGGTTCTTCTCCCGCCATAGTGCAGGAATACCAGAACTCGAGCCCGTTCGCCGCGGCGAACTCGCGTACCGCCGTAAAGTGGCCCACGTCTGCCCTGCCAAAGTCAAAGCCGTCGGTTATGATGGCGTCGGCCTTGAAGCCGCCGTCGACGATGAGCGCGGAGGGAGATTTGAGTATCTGTTCGGTGCTCACGCCTTCCTGGGTGAAGTTCATGATGACGCGGTTCTTGACCAGTTCGTCATGCACGTCGGCGTAATGCTCGAGGTTCTTGCGCTTGGCAACTTCGGTAAATATGTTTTCATACCAGGATATAACGTAGCTGGTATGGGTGGTGAACGATACATGGATGATTTTCTTGCCTTGCATAAGCTTGTCCAAGGCTAACTGGACGAGCACGCTGGTCTTGCCTATGCCTTTGCGGCTGGCTATGACGCCGATATTGCCTGCTTTGAGTCCGCCTTCTATCCCCTTCTCGAGGATGCGGACCGGGCTTTTCTTGATAAGCTCCTCTTTAAGCATGGGAACTCCTTTTGGTTGTTGTAGTAAAAACGGGAGGAATCGGGCCGGTCGCGGCGGAAAGCGGCGTCCTAGTGTCCACGATGCCTCCTTCGTTGGTATCAGTATAATCCGGATTAGCCAAGAGGGCTAACGATTTAGGCAAAAAACGCCGCGAAGGTGACGGGCGGCCGGGGGACGCTTACGTTCCCCCATGCCTGCCTATCCTTCGTTGCGGCGCGCTACGCTGCTCTGGCCTTACCTGCCGTGCTCAGCCTTGCGCTTCTCGAGGTATTCCTTGCGCAATTGCTCGGATATGCTCGAGGGCGCCTTGCCGTACTTAAGGAATTCCATGCTGAATTCCGCCTTGCCCTGGGTAAGGGAGCGGAGTACGGTGGAGTAGCCGAACATCTCTGAAAGCGGCACTTCGGCTTCTACGCGGCAGAAGGCGCCTTCTTCGGAGCTGGAGGTTATAAGGCCGCGCCTCTGGTTAACGCTGGCGAAAATATTGCCCTGGAACTCCGTCGGGCCTTCTACGGATACCTTCATGACCGGCTCGAGTATGACGGGCTTGGCTTTTTCGTAGGCATCGCGGTAAGCGCCTATGGCGGCGAGCTGGAAGGCTATGTCGGAAGAGTCCACCGCGTGGCTAGCGCCGTCGTTTATGACGCAGCGCACGTTCACCACGGGGAATCCGATCAGGGAGCCGCGCTTGCTGGCTTCCTTGAAGCCCTTATCGCAGGACGGTATGTACTCGTTGGGTATGGCGCCGCCCTTGATGCTGTCGACGAATTCGTACACATGCTCGTCGCAGGGCTCTATGAAGCCGGCCACGCGGCCGTACTGGCCCGAGCCGCCGGTCTGCTTCTTGTGCGTGTAGTTGAAGTCGGCCCTCTGGCTTATGGTCTCGCGGTAGGCTACCTGGGGCATGCCGGTGTCCACTTCGCACTTGTACTCGCGCTTCATGCGCTCGATATACACGTCGAGGTGCAATTCGCCCATGCCTTTGATGATAGTCTGGTTCGATTCCGGATCCACGAAGGTCTGGAAGGTGGGGTCTTCCTTGGTGAAGCGGTTCAAGGCCTTGGCCATCTGGTCCGCGCTCTTCTTATCCTTGGGGGTAATGGCCAGGGATATTACCGTGTCGGGCACGAACATGGAGGTCATGGCCACGTTCAAGGACGGATGGCAGAAAGTATCGCCGGAGGCGCACTCTATGCCGAAGAGGGCCACGATATCGCCGGGGCTGCCGTCGTTGATGTCTTCCATGGAATTGGAATGCATGCGCACGAGGCGTCCTACCTTGAACTTCTTGCGCGAGCGGGTGTTGATGAGCTCGTCGCCCTTTTTGAGGGAGCCCTGGTACACGCGCACATAGGTGAGCTGTCCGTACTGGCCGTCCTCGAGCTTGAAGGCAAGGGCCACGGTGGGCAGGCCGTCCCTGGATATCATCTCCATAGGCGCTTCGCCCTTGTCGAGATCCAGGGCTATATTCTTTACCTCGTCGGGGGCGGGAAGGAAATCGGTAACGCCGTTCAGAAGGAGCTGCACGCCCTTGTTTTTATAGGCGGAGCCGACGAACACGGGCACGAACTGCAGGGCTATGGTGCCCCTGCGCACGGCTTCGCGTATCATTTCCGGGGTTTCGGCGCCTTCAAGGTAGGCTTCGGCAAGCTCGTCGGAGAACATGGACGCGCTGTCCAGGAGCTCTTCGCGGTACTTGGCGGCGTCGTCCTTAAGGTGGGCGGGTATCTCCGCGTAACGCAGGTCTATGCCGCCGTCGCCGTCGAAGTACACGGCCTTCATCTCGATAAGGTCTATGAGGCCCTCGAGCTTGTCTTCAAGCCCTATGGGCAGGGTGATAAACGCCGCGTTGAGGCCGAGCTTTTCCACGATCTGGTTGCGCACGCGGTAGGGGTTAGCGCCGGTGCGGTCGCACTTATTGACGAACACCAGGCGGGGCACGTTGTAGCGTTTCAGCTGGCGGTCCACGGTAAGGGTTTGGGACTGCACGCCGCCAACGGAGCAGAGGACCAGCACCGCGCCGTCGAGCACGCGCAGGGCGCGCTCGACTTCTATGGTGAAGTCTACGTGCCCGGGGGTGTCGATCAGGTTGATGGCGAAATCGCCCCACTGCACGTTGGTGGCGGCGGACTGTATGGTTATGCCGCGCTCGCGCTCCAGGTCCATGGAGTCCATGGTGGCGCCAACGCCGTCTTTGCCGCGCACCTCGTGTATGGCGTGTATCTTGCGGCAGTAAAACAGGATGCGCTCGGAAAGGGTGGTCTTGCCCGAGTCGATGTGGGCGCTAATACCGATATTGCGCATCTTGGAAATGTCGAAAGCCATGCTCTTGCCTCTGCTTCGCTCAAGGTTTTTCAGACTATGCGCACAGGAGGCGCCGTCCTCGAGTTACGTCGTTCTGTCGTTGATTCCTGGACCGCATGTCCCAGCCTCCGCGTGCCGCTGCCCCTGCGGGTCAGCGTTGGCTTTGGCGTTGCGCGGAAAGCGCGGTTGTATGCAAAAACGTACTCGTTGCCGGAGTATAGTGATAAACGCCAAGCTTTGCAATAGCCTTGGCCCCCGCGCGGCCGCGCCGCGGTCCCTGAATAGGGGCCGCGTAGCCCTCTAAACGCCTTTTTAACTCAGTAAATCGCGGTCTTCCGCGTATTCCTCGCCGCGCACTTCCTTGAATAGGCGTACGAGCCCCTCCACGCTGAGCTCTTTTTTCCCTTGCCCGATTAAGTCGGCCACGATTCGGCCTTCATGCATCATGATGAGGCGGTCGCCCTCGGACGCCGCGCGGCGCATGTCATGGGTAACCATCATGGCCGTGAGGCCGTACTCGCGGACGAAGCGCCGCGTCAGTTCCATGACGATATCGGCGTTGCGCGGGTCAAGCGCCGCGGTATGCTCGTCCAAGAGGAGCACGGCCGGCCGTGTCATTGACGCCATGAGCAGGGCTAGCGCCTGGCGCTGCCCGCCGGAAAGCCTGGCCACGTTCTCGTCGCAGCGGCCTTCAAGGCCCATGCCTAGCTCGGCCAGCCTTTCCTTGAGCGCCTGCTTGAGCGCCCGGGGCTTAGCCGGCAAGAGCCTGCGCGGGCCCTTGCGCGACGCGAGGGCCAGGTTATCCATGACGGTCATATCAGGGGCCGTGCCGCCGCTAGGATCCTGGCGTACCCTTCCCACGATGCGCGCCCGCACGTACTCCGCGTCATCGGTCCTATCCTGCCCGTCTATGAGCACCTTCCCCGCCGCCGGGCTCACGCTTCCCGCTATCGCGTTAAAGAGCGTTGTTTTGCCCGCGCCATTGGATCCGATGAGGCTTACCCATTGCCCGCGCGGCACCAAGAGGGATACATCGCTTAGGGCGGCGCGCTCGTCGCCCGTGCCGCGGTTAAAGAGCACGGTTAGCCAATCGAGCGCTATCATAGGGAAACACCCTTAGCAGCCGCGCCCCTTATTGGGAGGGACGGCGCCGCGGTGCGCCGCTTCGTTCGGGTCCGGCCTAGGGCTATGGCCCCTATGACGAGCAGGGCGGTTACCAAGCGAAGGTCGTTCGGCGTCATGCCTATCAGGTAGCCGTAGCTGCGGCCCGCGAACATGAGGCCGCGGAACATAATGGAGCCCAGCACTACCCGGATTATCTGCAGCCCTATGCGGTTGGACTTGAGCATGAGCTCTCCCACCATGACGCTGGCTAAGCCCGCGGCCACCACGCCGGAACCGAAATTAACGTCGGCGAAGCCCTGGTACGAAGCGGCAAGCGCGCCCGATAGGCCGCACAGGCCCCCGGATAGCGCCACGCCCGCCGTGCGCAGGCTCACGGGATTGGCCCCCGCCGCTATGACTACCGCTTCGTTATCGCCCAGCGCGCCCATGGCTATGCCCGCCTCGGTATTGAAGAACCACACGAGCAGGGCGAGCGTCAAAGCGACGGCCAGCGCGAAGAACAGCGCCGCCGACCACTCGGGCCGGGAGGGCAGCAGGGCGTACGCGGCGTCCATGATGGGGTTATTGGCGATAAGGGGCAGGTTGGCCCTGCCCCCCAGCACGCGCAGATTGACCGACCACAGGCCGGTCATCACCACGATGCCCGCCAGCAGCGAGGGCACCTTGAAGGCCGCGTATATAGCGCCGGTGGCAGCCCCCGCCAAGGCGGCCGCGATAAAGGCGGCCAGCACGGCAAGGGCGGGGTGCGCACCCGCGCCTATAAGCGCCGCGGCCGTGGCCGCCCCCAGCGGAAAGGCCCCCTCCGCGGTCAGGTCGGGAAAATCCAGCACGCGGAACGATACGAATACGCCTAAGGCAAGGACGGCGTATACCAGGCCCTCTACCAGGATGGCCTCTATCACGGGGCCTTCCTCTCTATCGCTCCGTTCCTAATGATTACCTTTGCCCTGGCTATAGTCGCGGCGGGCACCGTAACGCCTATCTTGGCGGCCACGTCCAGGTTTATGACCAGGCTCTGCTCCGCGGCGGCCGTGGGAAAGTAGGTGGGAATGGAGCCCGGGTTCTCGCCCTTCAGTATGCGCGCGGCGATGCGGCCGGTGGCCCTGCCCATGGCATAGTAGTCAAAGCCCGTGGCCGCGAGCACCGGCACGGTCTCGGCGCTGGTGGGGTCGGCCGTCACCAGGGGGATTTTCTTCTGCAGGCAGAGCTCGGCTACGGTATTCACCGCGGAGAACACGGTATTGTCGTTGCCCAGGTACAGGCCGTCTATGCGGTCCGCTATGGACAGGACGGCCGTACGCACCTCGGACGAGTTGGCCACGGTGGATTCTACCAGGGCTATGCCCTTTTCCTTGGCGTAGGCGCGCACCAGTTCGGCCAGCTTGGCGGAGTTCGCCTCGCCCGCGTTGTACACGTGGCCTAAGCGCTTGATAGGCTTAATCGATACCAGGAGATCGAGCTGCTCGCGCACCGGCGTCATGTCTGAGGTGCCGGTAACGTTCTTGCCCGCCGCCGCGTACGTAGACACGAGGCCGGCCGCCACCGGATCGGTAACCGCGCTGAATACCACCGGTATATCCTTTATGGCGGATACGAGGGCCTGCGCCGTGGGCGTCGCTATGCCTATGGCAAGCGCCACGCGGTCGGCCTTGAATTTCCGGGCTATCTGCGCCGCGGTGGCCATATCCGCGTTCGCGTTCTGCATATCGAAGCTGACCCCCGGTACCGAGGCGGACAGCTCGTCGCGTATGCCGCGCTCTATGTCGTCGAGGGCGGGATGGGAAACGAACTTCGCTATGCCCACGGTAACGCTCGTGCCCGCCGATATGGCTAAGGCGCCAAGGGCTAGGGCGGCGCCCAGGGCCAGGAATACTGATGAACTCTTGCGCATGATATCCTCCGATACGAAGCGTGTCGCGTTGACTTGGTATAATGTATCTATAAGTAGATACATTATCGGGCTGTAAGCTAGCGGCTTTTACCCTGCCTTGTCAAGTAGAAAGCATAAAAAGATTCTACATGGAGAGGCTAAATGTTTCTATAAGTAATTACAATACAAAGAATTAGCCTTATTTTACCCCTAGGCGAAAAAAGGGAAGCGCTATACAATGGGCCACCTTCCAAAGGAGGCAGCCCGTGGATCTCCCCTATGCGGAACCCTATCGCATCAAAACCATAGAGCCCCTGCGTCGCTCAAGCCGCGCCGAGCGCGAAGCCTGGATAGCCCAGGCCAAGTACAATCTGTTCAACCTTAGGAGCGAGCAGGTGTTCGTGGACCTGCTTACCGATTCGGGCACGGGCGCCATGTCGAGCGCGCAATGGTCGGAGATCATGCTCGGGGACGAGAGCTACGCCGGCGCGAGCTCCTACTACAAACTCAAGGACGCCATAGAGGAACTTTTAGGCTTTGAGCACTTCCTGCCCACCCACCAGGGCCGCGCCGCGGAGAACGTGCTCTTCAGCGCCCTCATAGGCGTTGGCGACGCGGGCGCCGGCAAGGTCGTGCCGGGCAACAGCCATTTCGATACCACCAAGGGCCATATAGAATTCCGCAAGGCGCGGGCCATCGACTGCACCATAGACGAAGCCTTCGATACCCAAGCCGAGCACCCCTTTAAGGGCAATGTCGACCTGGCCAAGCTCGAGGCCGTATACAAGCAGTACCCCCGTCAGGCCATACCGCTGTGCCTGCTCACGGTTACCTGCAACAGCTCAGGCGGCCAGCCGGTAAGCCTAGAGAACATCAAGGCCGTATCCAAGCTCTGCAAAAAATACGGCATACCCCTCTTCTTCGACTCCGCGCGCTTCGCCGAGAACGCCTATTTCATCAAGACCCGCGAGAAGGGCTACGAAAGCAAGAGCATACGGGATATAGTGCGCGAGATGTTCAAGCACGCGGACGGCATGACCATGTCCAGCAAAAAGGACGGCATAGTCAATATAGGCGGCTTCATAGCCTTCCGCGACGAGGAGCTCTGGCGCAGGGCCAGCACCTTTAACATCATGTTCGAAGGCTTCAATACCTACGGCGGCATGGCCGGCCGCGACATGGGCGCACTTTCCGTAGGGCTCCGCGAAGCCACCGAGTTCGACTACCTGGAATCGCGGGTAGGGCAGGTAGCCTACCTTGGGCAAAAGCTCAGCGATTACGGCATAGCCGTCCAGCGCCCCTACGGCGGCCACGCCATATTCGTAGACGCCAAGAAATTCCTTCCTCGGGTACCCAAAGAGGAATTCCAGGCCCAAACCCTCGGCATAGAGCTCTACAAGGAAGCGGGCGTCCGCGGCGTGGAAATAGGCACCCTCTTAGCCGACCGCGATCCCGCAACCGGCGAAGAACGCTACCCGGCCCTGGAACTCCTGCGCCTGGCCATACCGCGCCGCAGCTACACCAACGCCCATATGGACTACGTGGCCGCCGCCCTAGCCAACGTGAAGGACCGCGCCTCTTCCCTTACCCGCGGCTACGCCATAGCCTGGGAAGCGCCCATCATGCGCCACTTTACCGTACAGCTAAAGCCGGCCAAGTAAGGCAGGCAAGCGGGCTCAAGTATGAGGGGGGGCGCCTTGCTCCCTCCTTCGGCCGCCTGGGCCGGACGCGCCCCCCGCCGCGGGCTTCCTCGCTTCGGCGCGCCGAAGCTCGGCGATCCCGCGGCTCCCCCGGATCGTATCCTCGCCCGGCGGCGCGCTTAAATCATGGTATGATCTCCGCGCTATAGTCGCCATCCGTGGGTTGGGACAGCCGCACAGTAATGGCGGCGCCATTGCCCGTATTATCCTGTGCGTAGACTAAGTAGTCCGCGCTGGCCCCTATGCCCGGAGCGCCCGTAAGTCCCGTCATCGTCGACCCATTGAAAGAGCCGGCAGGAGTTCCTCCGCTCGTTACCGTATACGCGGTGGCATCGATGCCCGAACCGGCGCCGTCGGAACTCGTGAAACCGGATATAGTAGTAGAAGTCGCTGTCAGTGAGGCTCCGCTTATGGTAGGTTCGTCGGCATCGAATTTTACGCTTACGCTACGAACCGACGACTGCAAGCCTACTCTGTCAACCGCGTAAACGGAATGCGCGCCCGCCTGCGGCG
>JBFZES010000386.1:0-2597 GCA_041306725.1 Spirochaetaceae bacterium
TCCTGCGTTATGCCTGCCATAGAGCTGGGCGACCCTGATTTTAGCGCGGTGCCTGACGGAACGTATCGGGGCTCGTTCGACGGGGGGCTCGTCAAGGTCGAGGTGGAACTCTACGCCTCTGCCGGCGCCCTTACGGACATACGCCTCTTGCGGCATGACTGCGGCAAAGGGAAGCCCGCCGAGATAATCGTGGAGCGCGTACTGCAGGCGCAGAGCCTGCGCGTCGATACGGTCAGCGGGGCCACCTACTCGAGCAAAGTCATACTACGGGCTATAGAGAACGCGATCGCCGGCAGCTAGCTTAGGCTCCGCCTAGCCGCCGAACCATGAGCGTATGGCGGCCAGGGCCTCTCCCTCGTCTGTAAAGTGATGCGCGGCGAAGCCTAGGTCCCGCGCCGCGCTTACGTTAGCCAGGACATCGTCCACGAAGAGGGTGTGCTCGGGCCGCCAGCCTGAGCGGCTTAGGAAAAGCCTATAGATGGCGGCGTCGGGCTTGAACAGCCCCTCGTCGCCGCTCCATACGATGCAGTCCATGCCCGCTAGCCATGGCCAGGCCTCCACCCAACGGCGGCCTATGCCCGGCGGCATGTTGGATAGTATGCCCACGCCTGCTCCCCGGGCAAGAAGCTCGCGGGCCAGGTCTTGCATAGCTACCCGCGGCGCCATAAACGACGATAGGTCGATGGATACGATGCGCTCAATGAAATCGCCGCTTAGTTCCGGGCCGCGCCTTTTCGCGCTAGCGCTGCCAAGGCCTCCGGCTTGATCCGCTCCGCCGGCTAAGGCTTCCGCGAGCACCTGGTTCCAGTACGCTTCCTTGGGCAATAGCCCGCGGTCGTACGCGAGGCGATGCCTGTGCCAGGCCGCGAAGAAGGCGCTCGGCTCAAGCATAAGCTCCTTGATAAGGCCATCGAAGCAGGCCTTGTCCTGATCCAGGGTAAGCACCGCGCCAAAATCGAGCAAGAGCCTTCTATCGCGTATTCGGTCCATGCGTTATTCAAGCCTCTTCGCCGGATGTATTGCAAGGGGGAGGGTAGATCGGCCGGACTCGTGTCTCGCTTGCATGCCGGTCCTTGAGGCATATACTGGTAAAAATAAGCTTAATTATGCTAAGGGGCATCTATGCGATCAATCAGGGCGAAAATCGTGGCTTTAGCGGCTATAGCGGCCTTGGCCGTAGCAGGCGTGCTTACCGTATCATTTTGGCTAGTTTTGAGCTCTTCCTCGGAGGCCCAGCTCGACTCCTTAGAGGCTTTGCTATTGGAGGATTTCGACCGGCTCATCAAGACCCAGGTTGAATCGGCGGCCACTATGCTCGGCGGCATAGCCAAGGAGCGCGACGCGGGGCGCCTGGACGCACCGCAGGCGCGCGCGCTTGCCAGGAACCTGCTGCGGGGCATGCGCTTCGGCGCGGACGGCTATTTCTGGGCCGATACCCCGCAGGGCCTAAATGAGGTGCTCCTGGGCAACGCCAGCGAGGGCACGAACCGCCTCGCACTGAAGGACGCCAAGGGCTTCGAGCTGGTGAAGGCGATTATAGAGGCGGGCATGAAGGGCGGCGGCTATACGGAATACTGGTTCCCGCGGGCGGGACAGACCGAGGCTCTGCCCAAGCGCGGCTATAGCCAATACGTGCCCGGCTTCAACTGGGTTATAGGCACGGGCAACTATTTCGACGCCATAGAGGCTATCGTGGGGGAGAAGCGTGCTGAGGCCGAGCGGCTACGCATGCGTTCCTTAAGCGTAATAATCCCTATGGCCTTTATCATGGCCGCCATAGCGGTGGCCCTAGCCGTCGTCATGGGGAATCGCATAGCCAAGCCCATCGTGTACGCTGCCGAGCGCATGCGCCTGCTCGCCAACGGCGACCTTACGGGCCGGCTCGAGGCAAGATTCGTAGAGCGCAGGGACGAATCGGGCGTGCTCGTTTCCTCCTTGAAGACGACGCTCGAGCGGCTGCGCGAGGTGCTCGCCGAGGTAAGCGACGCGGGCAGGCAGGTGGCCAGCGGTTCCGACGAGCTGTCCGAGTCTTCCAAACAGATGTCCATAGGCATAGACGGCGTGTCCTCCTCCAGCCAGCAGCTGTCGCAGGGCGCCACCGAGCAGGCGGCCAGCGCCGAGCAGGTGTCGGCCAGCGTAGAGCAGATGAGCGCGAACATACGGCAGAACGCCGACAACTCGGCGCAGACCGAGCGCATAGCGGCCAAGGCGGCGGCCGACGCCAAGAGCGGGCTCGAGGCGGTGCGGCAGACGGTGGACGCCATGCGGCAGATAGCGCAGAAGATAGACATTATCGAGGAGATAGCCAGGCAGACGAACATGCTGTCGCTGAACGCCAGCATAGAGGCGGCGCGGGCCGGCGTCCACGGCAAGGGCTTTGCGGTGGTGGCAAGCGAGGTGGGCAAGCTGGCCGAGCGCTCGCGCGCGGCGGCGGGAGAGATATCGGGTTTATCCAAGCACAGCGTGGCGGTGGCGGAGAACGCGGGGGCCATGCTGGACGGCATGGTGCCCGACATACAGCGTACCGCGGAACTGGTGCAGGAGATAAGCCTGGCCAGCCGCGAGCAGGACTCGGGCGCGCAGCAGATAACCAAGGC
>JBFZES010000387.1:0-10785 GCA_041306725.1 Spirochaetaceae bacterium
GCGGGACAACAGGAGGTAATCAGGGGCATCTGATCTTTATTCTTGCCAGCGGCAAAATCGGTGAAGCGCTTAACGAACTCGGTGCCTTCCTCCAGTATGGTAAGGTCCGCCGAGAAGTTCGTGTCGAATACCACGTCGAAGCCCAGGCGGCGCAGCGCCGCGTAGATTTTCTTGGTGATCACGGTGCCCGGCTCTAAGCCGAATTCCTCGCCTAAGGCCACGCGTACCGCGGGGGCTATCTGCACCACGCAGCTAAGGTCGTCCGCGCCGCTCTTCATGAGGGCGTCCCATACCTGTTGCGTCTGGTCATTCTCGTAGATCGCGCCTACGGGGCAGTGCGCGGCGCACTGGCCGCACTTGATGCAGGGACCGTCCGCCAGCGCCACGTCGGCGGCCGGCGCTATGCGCGTGCTTTCGCCGCGCCCCAGGAATTCTATGGCCCATACGTTCTGCATTTCCTGGCACACCTTGACGCAGCGGCCGCAGCGCACGCACTTGTCTGGGTTAAGGACGAGGGAGCCGGTCGAGGTATCGATGGGCAGGTCGCGCAGGCGCTTCTCGAAGGGCTGCTCGCGTATGCCGAACTCGGCGGCCAGGGTCTGCAGTTCGCAGGACTGGTTGCGCGGGCACTGCAGGCAGTCGTCCGGATGCGTGGAGAGTATAAGCTCGATGACGGTCTTGCGCACCTGCACGATCTCAGGATCGTGCGTGATGATGCTCATGCCCTCCTCCACCGGGGTGCAGCAGGCGCGGAGCATCTTGGGGTTGCGCTCTACTTTGACGACGCATATGCCGCAGGCGGCCCAGGGGGGCAGGTCGTCGTTATAGCAGAGCTTGGGAATCTTTATGTTTACCTTTTCAGCGGCGTCGAGGATCGTCGTCCCCTCGGCGACCTGTACCGGCACGCCGTTTATTTTCGCGTTGACCATGGGGTCTACTCCTTCTTACTCAGCTCTTGAGAACGGCGTTGAACTTGCACACCTTGAAGCACTCGCCGCATTTAATGCACTTGGAAGCGTCTATGGTGTACTTGTCCGCCTTGTTGCCTGATATGCAGTTCACCGGGCACTTCCTGGCGCAGAGTCCGCAGCCTATGCACTTGTCCTTATTGATGTCGAATACCACGAGATCCTTGCACTTGCCTGCGGGGCACTTATGCTGCTCGATATGGGCAAGGTACTCTTCCTTAAAGCGCTTGACGGTGGACAGCGTGGGATTGGGGGCGGTCTGGCCTAAGCCGCAGAGAGCGGCCCGGCGCATGGCCACGCCTATCTTCTCCAGCTTGGCCAGGTCTTCGAGCGTGCCTGAGCCCTTGGTGATCTTCTGGAGTATGGAGTGCATCTGGTTGGTGCCTATGCGGCAGGGGGCGCACTTGCCGCAGGACTCGTCCACGCAGAATTCCATATAGAACTTGGACACGTCCACGACGCAGTCGTCCTCGTCCATGACGATGAGTCCGCCGGAGCCCATCATGGATCCCAAGGAGGTGAGGCTCTCGTAGTCTATGGGGTAATCCAGGAACTCGGCGGTGATGATGCCGCCGGAAGGGCCGCCGGTCTGGGCGCCCTTGAATTTCTTGCCGTCTTTTATGCCGCCGCCGATATCGTAGATAATCTCGCGCAGCGTGGTGCCCATAGGCACTTCCACGAGGCCTGAGTTCTTAATCTTTCCGGTAAGCGCGAACACCTTGGTGCCCTTGGAGGTCTCGGTGCCTATCTTGGCGAACCATGCGCCGCCCTTGGTCAATATGACCGGTATGTTGGCCCAGGTTTCCACGTTATTGATGACCGTGGGCTTGCCCCAGAGTCCCTTGACCGCCGGGAAGGGCGGGCGAGGTATGGGCATGCCGCGGTTGCCCTCGATGGACTGCAAGAGGGCCGTTTCCTCGCCGCACACGAAGGCGCCGGCGCCCAGGCGTATCTCTATATCGAAGGAGAAGCCGGTGCCCAGTATCTTGTCGCCGAGCAAGCCGTATTCGCGGGCCTGCTGCAGCGCTATCTTGAGGCGCTCGATGGCCAGGGGATACTCGGCGCGTATGTAGACGAAGCCCTTGCTCGCGCCTATGGTATAGCCGCATATGGCCATGGCCTCTATGACCGAATGGGGGTCGCCTTCTATGGTAGAGCGGTCCATGTACGCGCCGGGGTCGCCCTCGTCGGCGTTGCACACCACGTACTTCTGATCCGCTACCGGCCCGCGGGAAAACTCCCACTTGCGCCAGGTGGGGAAGCCCGCGCCGCCGCGGCCGCGAAGACCGGCTATCTTGAGCTCGTTAATCACGTCTTCGGGCTTCATGGAGCCGAGGACCTTCTCGAGGGCGGCATAGCCGTCGCGCGCTATGTACTCGTCGATATTTTCCGGGTCGATGATGCCGCAGTTGCGGAGCACGATGCGGTACTGCTTCTGGTAGAAGCTTATATCCTCTACCTTGATGCGGTCCTTCTGATGCTCGTCCTTGTAGAGCAGGCGCTTGACCTCGCGGCCTTTTACGATCTGCTCGGCGATGATCTCCTTGGCGTCCTCGGGCTTTACTTCCACGTAGAACGATTCGGAAGGCAGTACCTTAACGATGGGGCCCTTCTCGCAAAAGCCGAAACAGCCGGTCTTTACGATCTGCACGTCGTCCTTGACGCCAAGCGCCTCGGCATTCGCGTTGAGTTCCTTATATATGTCGTCGGCCTTGCTGGATTCGCATCCGGTGCCGCCGCATACCAGAATAAAGTGCTTATACGCCATGTCTGGAGCCTCCGGCTTAGTTCTTTACGATGTCGACCGCGGGTCGATCGTATATGTACTTATCGACGAGGGCCTTGCCCACGACGTGCTTTACCACTATTTCGGTAGCGACGGCCGCGTCCACCCTGCCGTATATGGTGGCGGGCATGCCGGGCATGATCACCTCTACGGTGGGTTCCACGTGGCAGAGGCCCATGCAGCCGGTCTGCCGTATGATCACGTTGTCGTTGAGCCTGTGCTCGTCTACCGCCTTCACTACCGCGTCGAAGGCGATTTTGGCGCCGGCGGCTATGCCGCAGGTACCCATGCCCACGATGATCTGTATATCTTTGCCTTCCACCTCGCGGCGGACCATATCGCCCTTTTTCTCCTCGCGGAGTTTACGAAGCTGATCGAGGGTCATTTTTGCCATGGTAGGCTTCTCCTTTCAGTATCATAACACTAGATGGCGTCAGGCTCTTCCTGGGAACGCAGGAAGGCCTCCGCCAGTACCAAGGCGCCGGCATCGGTAAAATCGCCCACCGCCTCGCGCAGCTCGGACCTGCGCAACTTATACCTAACGCCCGGCCCCCTGCGTTGTATGACGAGTTCGTAGTCCCCGTCAAAGCAGAGCGCCATCAAGAAAAAGCCCGGCAGATCGCCCAGGGGCGGCGTGTCGACGCCGGCGGAGGGAAAGCGGAAGCTGAATTCCGTGCCGCTTCCTTTGCGAGAACGGAGCTCGTAATCCCCGCCCGCCTGTTCCGCCGCCTGCACGAGGAAGGGTATGCCTAAGCCCACCTTCCGCCTGCCGTGCTTCGTCCCGTCGGTATAGAACGGATCCTTAGCCCGTTTGAGCTCGGCTTCGTCCATACCCTTCCCGTCGTCGATGACCGCGGCCGAAAGCCACGCGCCGTCCTCGTCGACCCGCACCGTGATAGTACCCGCGCCCGCCTCCACAGAGTTCTGCACGAGGTCGAGCAGGAAATCGCACACGGCGTAGTGCATCGTTTAGCCCAATGCGCGGTACTTGGCTATGATCTCCGGTACCTGCTCCTTAGTGAGCTTGCCGTACACGTCGTTGCCTACCATGAGCACGGGAGCCAGGCCGCAGCAGCCCACGCAGCGTACCGCGTCTATGGAGAAGAGGCCGTCGTCGGTGAGCTCGGCCCCCTTGACGCCCAGTATGCTTTCGCATTCCTCAAGCAGGGTTTGGCCGCCCTTGAGGTAGCAGGCGGTGCCCATGCATACGGCGATGCGGTTCTTGCCCGGCTTGGTCGTCTTAAAGTAGTGGTAGAAGGTAATAACGCCGTAAATCTTGGCCAGGGGAAGCGATAGTTCCCTTGCCAGGCGTTCGGCGGCTTCCCGCGGCACGAAGCTGAATTCCTGCTGAACCCGGTGCAGGATCATGATCAGGTTACCGGGCTTATCCTTCCATTCCTGCACGAAGCTCTGGAGTTCTTTCGAGAACTCTATTTGAGCGACCGCCATAGTTCCCCCTTCAAAGGTAAGAAATTATCTATATTTAGTTCACGACATCATATAGAAGCCGCAAAAAAAAGGCAACTGCCGCGCGCCCGCTAAGTGGGGTATACCTATATAAATTTCATATGTTGACGAATTATTTTATCCTAAGAAACAAAGTGCCCATTGATTGAGGGATACGCCAAGTATAGGGCATGGTTGCTTTTCGTAGAAGCAAAAAATGAGAATTCGCTAAAAATCCCCGTTTGTAGTACAATCAGCGTATGAATTTGGAAAAGTTTATGGCATTTTCGCTTGATGCGATACGATCGTTGGCTTGGGGCATAGGAAGCGGCGGCGATGGCAGCCCTTCCTCTATAGAATTGAGCGCTTGGCTCACCGCCTTCGCGATCCTGGGCCTCGTCGCCCTGTACCGCAAGCGGAAGCGCCCCTACGCGGCAACCCTTGGTTTTCTAGGCCTCGTGTCGCTCTCGGCCCTGCCCCTTCACCCCTGGTTCATAGCCCTCGGACTCTACCGCCACCCCTGGGCCTTAAGCGCGGCCCTGCAAATCCTCGCGTGGGACGCCTTGCTCTGGATGGCCTGCTCGCTGTCCGAGTATGCCATGTCGCCCCCGCGCCGCTGGTTTTTCCACGGTTTGAGCGTGGCCGCGGCAGGCGCGCTTACTGCCACCGCCTTTATCGGCTCGAGCCCCCTGGAAACGATAGCGGCCCTTGGCTCGGTGATCGCCCGCTTGGCCCTGGGCATGGGCTCCATCTATATACTAGCCCGCCACGCTTACAGCCGCGTGCTCGCGCGCAGGGCCATACCCTCGCTCGCGCTCTGGACAGCGGCCACCCTCGCCCTTATCCTGCCCATAGCCGGCTTAGGCCCCTATGCCGCGGCGGCCTATGCGGCGGCCCAGGCTATCGTCGGCATCATAGCCGTGGCCTTGAGCCTCTTCGAGCTTGCCCTGCCCTCCTTGGAGGACACGGCCATAGACGAGTACGCCAAGCGGCTCACCCTATCCATCAATAAGTTCATACCCGCCGAATTCCTTGCCTACCTGAAAAAGACCGACGTGGCCGACCTGGTGCTCGGCGACCACGTCAAGAAGGATATGACCATATTCTTCTCCGACATACGGGCCTTTACCGAATTGTCGGAGGCCCTGACGCCGGAAGAAAGCTTCGCCTTCATAAACTCCTACCTGTCGCGGGTGGTGCCGGTCATTACCGAGCACAAGGGCTTCGTGGACAAATACATGGGCGACGGCATCATGGCCCTGTTCTCGGAAAACGGCGGCTCCGACGACTCTATAGAATGCGCCATAGAGATACAGCACAAGATACAGGAATATAATGGCCATCGGGCAAAAATGGGCTACCGGCCCATAGCCATGGGCATAGGCATACATACCGGCCCCCTCATGATGGGCGTCGTAGGCGTGCACGACCGCATGGAAGGCACGGTCATATCGGACTCCGTCAACCTTGCCTCGCGGCTCCAGAGCATAGCCAAGGCCTTTAACATACCGCTCGTCATAAGCGAGCGCACCTTCATGAGCCTATCGGATCCGGGCAAATATAAGTACCGCTTCATAGGCAAGGTACGCGTGAAGGGCAAAGACGCGCCGGTGTCGGTGTTCGAGATCTTCGACGGCCTGTCGCCGGAGCTCTTCGAGCGGAAAATGCGCGCCAACACCTTCTTCGAGCAGGGCATGATGGCGTATTATCAGAAAAACTTTAACGATGGCGTATTCTACTTTAAACGCGGCTTAGAGCAGATGCCCGAGGATGGCGCTTCGCGCTTCTACCTCGAAATGTGCCTGCGCAAGAGCATGGCGCCCCGCTCTACCTGAGCCGAGCTACGATAACAGGAAGGACTCATATGGCCTCGGCACTCGAATTCGGCGTGGATTGGTATCCGGAACAATGGGACGAAGGGCTCTGGGACGACGACGCTCGGCGCATGGCCGGCTACGGCTTTAGCGCGGCGCGCATCATGGAATTCGCCTGGAGCATAGTCGAGCCGGCTCCGGGGAGCTTCGACTTCTCGCTCTTCGACCGCGCCATAGCCTGCCTGGCCAAGGCCGGCCTTAAAGCCATACTGGGCACGCCGAGCGCCACCCCGCCTATATGGCTGGCCGACGCGCATCCGGACATACTGCGCCTGTCGCCGCTTGGCCGCCGGCACGACTTCGGCGCGCGGCGCAATATCTGCTACAACGCGCCTGCATACCGGGCCGCCGCCCGCCGCCTGACGGCGGCCATAGCCGAGCGCTACGGAGCCGACCCTCGCGTGGCGGGCTTCCCGGTGGATAATGAGATAGGCCATGAGGGCTCGGACCGCTGCGCGTGCGGCCACTGCCAGGCCGCCTGGGCAGCCTGGCTTGAGCGCAGATACGGCACGCCGGCCGCCATGAACGAGCGTTGGGGCGCCGTATTCTGGAATACGAGCTACGAGCGCTTCGGCCAGGTGCCGGTACCGCGCGCCCAGCCCGCCACCGGCCACAACCCCGGCCTGCTCCTGGACTACGACCGCTTCTGCTCCGACTCGGCCGCCGGTTTCGCCCGCGAGCACACGGCGCTCCTGCGCTCCAAGGCCGCGGCAGGCCAGTACATAACGACCAACCTCTTTCCGCCGCCCTTCTCCAACGCCATCGATATGGAGGAGCTCACGGAAGGCATGGATTTCGCCTCTTGGGACAACTACCCGATATGGGGCGCCCAGGACGAGCCCCTGCCCTGGGCCTTTAACGCCGCCGCGGAAAGCTTCGTGCGCGGCCTCCGCGGCAACGCGCCTTTTACCGTCATGGAAGCCATGTCCGGCATACAAGGCCACCTGTGCCTGGGGGCCCTGCCGCCCGAAGGCCAGGTAGCCCTTTGGTCTCTGCAGGCCATAGCGCGCGGCGCCAATCGCATCGTCTTCTTCCGCTGGCGCACCGCCCCCTACGGCCAGGAGCAGCTCTGCTACGGGCTTTTGGACGCGGATAACCAGGAGACCGAGCGCCTCCGCGCGCTGGCCGCCATGATGAAACGGGCGCAGGCAGAATTAGGCGGCCTTGCCGATCGGCCCGTGGCTAGCCCGGTATGCCTCGCCTATTCTAAAGACGACGGCCGCGTGCTCCGGGAGCAGTACCTGTCCAAGGGGCTCTACCTTGAGGCCGCACCCTACGCGCAGGCCGGCTATGACATGGAAGCGGCAAAATGGTTCGCGCCTTACGCCATATTCGGGGTGAACGCCGACGCCCGCTCCGTGCGTGCCATGGCGGCCGGGCTTGCCTCCTATAAGCTCGTCGCCCTACCCCTCTACCAGATGGCCGACCCCGCCGTCGTGGACAGGCTCGCCGACTGGGTTAGCGGGGGCGGCAGCCTGGTGCTCGGCTACCGGGCGGGCGCCCGCGACCCGCGCAACCACAGCGTAAGGAAGAGGCTGCCTGGCCTTTTCGCCGAGCTAGCCGGGCTTACCGTGCCGCGCTTCGAGTCGCTCAACCATACCAGCGCCGCCCTGCGGGTGGGGCTTTTGCCCGCCAAGGGCACGGTGTGGGCCGACCTCATAGAGCCGGGAAGCGCCGAGCCGGTGGCCGTATGGAGCGATCGCGCGAAATTCTACCGCGGCTGTCCCGCGGTAACGGTGAACCGCGTGGGCAAGGGCTCCGTATGGTATATGGGCACCAGCCTTGACCCGGCGGGCATATTCTTCGTCTATAGGCGCATACTCAAGGAAGCGGGGCTCAAGCCGCGCTTTTACGGACAGGACATAGAGCGGGTTCGCCGGGAGGACGGGGAGGGCCGCTCCTGGGAGCTGTTCCTCAACCACTCGCCCAAGGCCAGGCGCGTAGCCGGCCTCTACTTGCCGCCCTGGGGCTGGGCCAAGAAAGCGGCCGACTAAGGCAGACGCCGGCCCGCGTCGGTCCGCGCCGGTCCGCGCCGCCCGCCGAGGCATTCGCGGCCAAAACACAGGCTTCGAGGAACCGAGCGCGGCGCGGAAGGTTCTGGACAGAGCCTCAGCTTGACGACGCGGACGCAACGGTGTAGCCTAAGCCCATACACTCCTACAAGGCACGCACGATGAACTATTCGGACCCTACCCGTCTCGGTCTCTTGGCCTGTCCCGGCGGCGAGCGCTTCGCCGAGCTGGTGGTGCGTCGTCTTTCCACCATATACCGCCGGCGCTTCGAGAGAAAGACGCAGGTATTGGCCGAGCGCTACCACATATCCAAAGAGCTGGCCACGCGCAAGATCAACTTCGACAACGACATCCAATCGTCGCTGCTGTACATACCGGGCAACGTGAACGAATACCGCGCGCCGCGCTTCAAGGTGAACGCGCGCTACACCTGGTTCCCCAACGGCGAGATCAAGAGCGAAATTACCGACTCCGTGCGCGGCAAGGATCTGTACATATTCCAGGACGTGGAGAACCGCCTGCCCTGCAGCTTTAACGAGGGCAGGGACCAGCGCTGCCTGTCGGTGAACGACCATATCTTCAACCTGATGACCACGATTGACGCGGCCATACAGGCGGGGGCGGGGCGCATTACCCTCGTTATTCCCGCCTACCCCTACTCCCGGCAGCACAAGAAAAAGGGCCGCGAGGGACTTACCGCCGCCCGCTTCGGCCAGATCATGGAATACTACGGCGTATCGCGCATCATAACGCTGGATATACATTCCCGCGAGATAGAGAACTGCTTCAACAAGCTGCGGCTGGAAAACCTCCACGGCTCCTATCAGGTCATCGAGAAGCTCGCGGGCATCATAGACGTGGGCGACGAGAACCTCGTGGTGCTCTCTCCGGACACCGGCGCGGTGGACCGCAACAAATTCTACGCGAGCGCCATGCAGAAGCCCCTGGCCCTCATATACAAAGAGCGCGACTACTCCAAGGTGACCAAGGACGCCAACGACTCGAACATTACCGAGATGAAGCTCTTAGGGGACATAAGCGGCAAGACGGTGTTCATGGCGGACGATATGCTGGGCACCGGCGGCACCCTGCTCAAGGCCATGCGCTACCTAAAGGAGCAGGGCGCGCTCAAGGTTATTTGCGCCGTATCGCTCCCGCTCTTCTCGGCCAACGCCGTGGAGGATTTCGACAAGGCCTACCGCGAGGGGCATTTCTACCGCATCATTGGCACCAACGCGGTGCACCACGACGAACTCCTCAAGAAGGAGTGGTATATAGAGGCGGACGTTACTACGCTCTTCGCGCAGATCATATCGCTGCTCCACCACAACCGGAGCCTCTCGCCCATGCTGGACAACCGCGACCTCATAGCCAAGAAGATCAAGCGCACCATGGCGGCGCATGCCGCGCACCAGCCGGCCCAGCCCAGCCTGCCCCTCGATTGAGCCCGGAAAGCTAAGCCCGTGCGCGTTTACGGCATGCCGCGGCCCGTAGGGGCCGCGCTCTTCGACATAGACGGCACGCTCTACACGAACCAAGCCTACGTAGACTTTCAAGTGGACGTCCTCATTGAGGAGCTAGCGCGCATCTCAGGCCGTGGCCTTGCGGCCATGCGCGAGGACATAGAGCGGACGAGGCGCGGCCTGGCCGAGGCGGAAGGCAGGGCCACCACGAGCCTTGGCAACGCCATGGCGGCCTGGGGCGTAGACATAGCGACGAGCGTGGCCTGGAGGAATCGCCTCATCGACCCCTCGCGCTTCCTTAAGCCCGACCTGAGGCTGGCCGCGGCGCTGAGCGCCCTACGCGGCGGCGGCATCGCCATAGCGGCCGTGACCAACAACCCGCAGGCGCTCGGCCGCGCTACCCTGCGGGCGCTCGGCGTGGAAGGGTATTTCAGCGCGGTCGTGGGGCTCGACGATACGATGAAGTCCAAGCCCGCGCGCGAGCCCTACGAGCTGGCGGCCCGCCTCCTTGGGCGGGAGAGCGCGCTCTGCCTGTCGGTAGGGGACCGCTACGACGTGGACTTGGCCATCCCGCTCGAACTGGGCATGGGAGCTATCTTGGTCGACGGCGTCGAGGACGTATACGGCTTGCCGGCGCTCCTGCTGGCCTAGGCCGCTGCCCTAGGTGGACGGCAATAGCTACTTCATCTCCCTAAGAGCGCGGGCCAAGTCAAAGGCGTGGTCGCCAATTTTTTCAATATGCCGCACCACGTCCATGTAGAGCAGCTCAGCCTTGACGTCGGCGCCCGCCTGCATGCGCTTGCGGGCTTTTTTCTTCAGCGAAGAGCGGAAATCGTCGATTTGATCCTCAAGCCGCTGCGCCATATCGAGCTGTTCCTGGCTTATGCTCGCGTTGATGTTTTCCTGCACGAAGCGCAGGAAATCCCCCACGAGCAGGGTATAGGGGCCAAGGCTCTCCACCTCGTCATGGTCAAGGTCGAGCTTGCGCGATTGGGCCTTCTCGAAAAGCATAATGAGGCTGAAGCAATCGTCCGTAATGTCTTCCAAATCTATTACCATGCGCAGCATCACGCCTATGTTCGCCTGGCTTACGGCGTTCATGTCATGGCCGGCGCATTCCATGAGGAAGCGCGAAAGCTCCTCGCGCATCTGATCCGCGTAGTTCTCCATGTTCTTGAACGACTCGACGTCGTCCGTCTAGTCCGCGGGCTTATCCTTGAGGACGGCCCTGATGCG
>JBFZES010000388.1:0-3972 GCA_041306725.1 Spirochaetaceae bacterium
CATAGCTATCATTAACCGGCTTGAAGTGGTCTAGGTCAAGGATAAAGAATGCGGCGGCGTGCCCTAACGGCGCGGATAATTCCCGCGCCAGGGCTTCCCGGAGGCCGAGCCTGGTGCCCAAGCCCGTGAGCCCGTCTTTACGGTGGGCATGAATATTCTTTTCCGCGTACCTGCCCAGGAGCAGCGCGAGGCGCGGCCCCGCCTGTACGGAAAGCCGTTCGAAGGCGCAGAATTCCGCGAGCAAAATCGGATGCCGCGCCGCTATGCCGCTTAAGAGGGCGGTCTCCTCCGCCATATCCTTGGCTACGATCAGCGTGGGGACAAAGCGAGAAATCCCGCCGGCGAAGTCGAGGAGCGTCTCTTCCGAATCGAAGGCGGAAGAGCTTAAGAGCAGGGGGATATGGGGAGCCGTTTCATCTAAACGCGCCTGGCCCCGCTCGAGCTCGGCCGGCGTCTTAAGCGAAAGCCGGTAGCCCCAGGGCTCCACCGCGGAACTCAGCGCCGCCAGCTCGGATTGCGGGCATAGGGCCAGTACTTCGACGTTCTTTACCATGCCGTCCATCATGCCTCCTTATTTTGGTATCATTTTATTCGGTGTCAACCATAGTAATAGCACAGTCCGCTTTTCGCCGGCTACTGGCCTCATCCCTATCGCCGGTGTTACCATCTTTCCATGGATCGTATCGAAGGGTTTCTGGCGCATGCCTGGACCGACTATGGCAGCGGGCGCATACTCCTGGCCGGCAGGGCCTTGGACGGGCGTTCCTTCGCGGCCGCGGTGGACGATTGGCGCCCGGCGCTGTACCTGCCCCTGGCTGACCTCGACCGGGCTCTCGCTGCGGCGGCCGGCGCGGGCATAGCCGCCAGCGCTGAGGCTACGGCTCTGCTTACGCCCGATTACGTTGCCTGCGCAGCGCTGCGGCTGGCCGACCGGGGCAGGAAGGCCCTGGCTTCAAGGCTGGCGGAGGCTGGCCTATCCTGCTGGGGAGCCGACGAGAAGGCCTCCGACCAATATCTGGCCGAGCGAGGCATAGCGGCGGGCGTCGCGCTTGAAGGAACGGCGCGCTCTGGGAAGCGGGTGGACGTCGCGTTCCTTAACCCGACGCTGCTGCCCTGCCCGGCCGGCGAGGCAGCCTCGCCTCGCTGGCTGTCCCTCGATATAGAGACCTCGCGCGAAGGGCATTTGACCGCGTGCGCCCTGGCCATGGAGGAGCGGCGCGCCTCCCTTATCGTATCGGGCGGGCCCGTCCGGGGCGCAACGGCCTTGCCTGACGAGCGGGGCCTACTTAATGCCGTACGCGATGCCATCGTCGCCTGGGATCCCGACGTAATCACGGGCTGGAACGTGGTGGACTTTGACCTGCGCGTCATAGCGGAGCGCGCGCGGGCCCTGGGCCTATCCTTCGACGCGGGACGCACCGACGCCCCGCTTAGAATGCTGGAAAGCCCCGGCCAGCGCACGCTCGCCCTGCTTGAAGGCAGGCGCTGCGTCGACGCCATGAAGGTGATGCGCTCAGGGCAGGAGCGCTACGAGGATCAGCGCCTAGAAACGGTGGCGCGCGGCGTGCTGGGCGAGGGTAAGCTCCTCTCGTCTCAGGGCGCGGACAAGCTTGACGAGCTTGAGGATTTGCTTGAGCGCGATCCTGAATCCTACGCCGCGTACTGCCAGAGAGACGCGGAGCTGCCCCTGGCCATACTTGAGAAGAGCGGCATGGGCGAGCTTACCAAGCTGCGCTCGGCATTGACGGGGCTGGACCTTGAGCGCGCCTGGACTAGCGTACCCGCCTTCGAGCGGGTATACGGCATGGCGCTGCGCTCGCGCGGCATACTGCCCGCCCCGCCGGCTGGCCGGCGCATAAGCGGGGCCGCGGGCGGCCTCATACTCGAGCCTAAGCCCGGGCTCTTCAGCGCGGTCATTGTGTTCGATTTCCGCTCGCTCTATCCGTCCATTATACGCAGCTTCAACATAGATCCGGTGGCTATGGCGCGCGCGGCGGGCGACGCGGACGCGATAGAGGCGCCTAACGGCGCGCGCTTTTGCCGCGAGCGGGGCGCCCTGCCCGCCATCGTGGACGCCTGGACCGCCCTCCGCGCAGAGGCCCTGGCGGCCGGCGATGAAAGCCGTGCCTATGTGCTCAAGATACTGCAGAATTCGTTTTATGGCGTGTTGGGCTCGCCCGCCTGCGCCTGGGCGGACGATAGGCTGTCCGGGGCCATAACGGGCTTTGGCCAGGAGATACTGCGCGCGGCGCGCGACTGGTTCATGGCCCGGGGCTACGAGGTCCTCTACGGCGATACCGATTCCCTGTTCGTTCGCGTGGGCAAGGCCGCCGGCCTTGAAGCCGCTGAGCTACACGCCGAGCCGAGTGCCGAATCGGCCGCCTCTATGGCCGCGGCCGCGACGGCCTTAGCGCTGCGCTTAGCGGAGGAGGCGAGCGCAGCGCTGGGGCTCTTCGTGGCCGAGCGCTGGCGCGTGGATAGCCGACTGGATCTGCGCTTCGACAAATATTACGAACGCTTCCTCATACCTCGCATACGGGGCGACCGCAGCGCCCGCCTGCGCGAGGAGCTTGAACGATCAGGCGCGTCGTGGCTGGCCGAGAATCTGCCTGGGCCTAAGGGCCGCGCCAAGGGCTACGCCGGTCTACTCATCCGGCCCGACGGCTCGCGCTCCGTGGACGTTAAGGGCCTGGAGGCTGCCCGCGGCGACTGGACGGCACTTGCGCGGCGCTTTCAGCTTGATCTTTTGGATATAGCCTTTCGCGCCGCGCCGCCCCATGAGCTGGAGGCCGCCGCCCGCGCGTACGCTAAAGGCATAGCCTCGGATCTGCGCGCGGGCCGTCTCGATGGCGAACTGGCATTCCGACGCGTACTCAAGCGCGATCTTGAGCGTTACGCTGCCGACGCCCCGCACGTGAAGGCGGCGCGGCTTTCGGGCGCGTCGATGCGCGGCGACGTGGTGGAGTATGTACAAACCGCGGCCGGCCCGGAGCCCCTGGGCGGGGCGGCAGGGCATAGCGCCGCAGGTAGGCCCGATTACGGCTGGTACCTCGAACGCCAGCTCGGCCCTCTTTGGGCATCGATAGCCGAGGCGGCCGGCTGGGAAGCGGACCTGTCCCGCGTGGCCGGGGAGCAGGGGGAGTTGTTTTAGCGTGGGGAGAGAAGAGAGAGGAGAGAGAGGAGAGAGAGGAGAGAGGAATCTAGAATAGAGAATCTAGAATGCTGCGCGGGTATCGGCGGCAGAAATCCCGTCTTATTCTAGCTTCTAGATTCTAGATTCCCCCCACAACTAGAACAGGGGGACAGGCTCGCGCCCGCCTCCCCTGTTGCCTTATGCCTTCCCCGCTATCCGGGCGTTCACTACCTCGAGCACTTCAGGAAGATCCATGCCTATGGCATTGAGATGCTCGGGGGTGGGGCAGCCGTCGCTGGTCCAGCCACGGCGCTTGAATACGGCGTCGATGAGGGAGTCGTACTGCTTAAGGCGGAACTCGCGCGTAATACGCACTTTTTCCGCCACGCTCTTGCCGGCGGGGTCTATGCCTATCTTTTCCTTCATCTGCTTGTCGTAGCGCTCTTCGCGCGCCAGGTATTCGTCCTCGAGCACGGGGCCCATGGCGCGGTAGGGCGGGTAGTCGTCCTTGCGCTGGCCGTGGCCCTGGCGCACGTTGAAGGCGCGCTGGAAGTTGTACACGCGCTCGGACTGGCGTATGAGGCCGTCCCAGTCCAGGCTTTCGCCGGTAATGGCGCTGTAGAGCTCGTAATAGTTCTGCACGTGCTCGGGCACTTTATTGGGCTCGGGGTGCTTGGCGTTGTCCGCGGGCTCCACGTCGTTCCAGGGCAGCTTGCACAGGCCCTGCAGGCCGAACCAGGTGCGGAACATGGGGAAGTAGTGGAGCGCCTCGGCCTTGTTCTCGAAGCTGGGTATGCGGTTGTTCACCATGTCCATGAATATGAGCCAGGCTTCGTCGT
>JBFZES010000389.1:0-3045 GCA_041306725.1 Spirochaetaceae bacterium
GGAGCCGGAGCCGGAGCCGGAGTCGGGGCGGGAGCCTGGGCTACGGGCGCGGCGCTGGTCGGGGGCGCGGGCTGCCTGTCCGCGCTGCACTTGAATATCACGAAGGCCAGGGCGAGTATAAGGAGCAGGGCCGCGACGGACAGCAGTATGGGCACGAGAGGAGAGCGCTTGGTCTTAGGCTCGGCCTTATCTTCATCCTCAGGCTCATCGTAGCTATAGTCCTCATCGATGCGCGTAAGGGTATTGGCGCCGGTGACGGGGGCTCCGGACTCGGCAAAGGGATTCTCCTCCGAGAAGTCCTCGCCCGCCGCCTCGCCGCCCATATCGCCTAGGTCGAACTCGTCAGCGCCTTGGCTGTCGTCCTCCTGGAAATCGAAATCCGGTATTTCGTATTTTTCTTCCTCGCTCAGGTCCTTGAGCGATACGGTAAGCGCCTGGTGCTCGCCGCTGACGAGTTCCTTGGCGTAGGCGCTCAGGTTGCCATCGTCGTCCAGCCCAAGGTCCAGCCGTATGTCCGGCTCGCCTTTAGGTCGCGCCGGTATGTTCTCTATAACCAGGCTTCCTATATAGCTTCGTTCCTCGAGTATGTCTTTCGAGCCGCGGTATACGTCTATCTGCACGCTCGTCTGCTCGTCCTTGACCGTGGTGAGCACGAGGCGCTTTTTTATGGCGTCGCCCTCGTCGAGTATGGGATAGAATTTGCCGTCCGCTAAGCGGATACCGATTTGTGCCATGGCTCGTTCCATTCTATATAGTTGTTATAAGGACGTAAATCGCCCTATCACTATAGTATCGACCCATTTTGCGAAAATTTCGAGGGTAAAAAAGTATTATTTAACCGCCAGGGCCACGAGGCTGCGCGCCGACTGGTCGTAGGCTTGCCCTTCGAAGGACCCGTACACCCGTACCTGAGAGTATCCTACCTTAAAAAGGAGAGCCTTCAGCTCGCTTGCCGCGTAGAGCCGCTGTACCCAGGAGCGGTCGAAGCGACGCGGGCCATCCTGGATTATCCAGCGGTTCTTGATGCCTTCCCAGGCGCCTTCCACGCTGAATTCGGTAAGCACGAGCCTGCCGTCGCGCTCGAACCACTCGCCTTCGATGAAGTCCCGCGCGGCCGTCTCCTTGCCCGCCATTTCCATGACGAGCATGCCTTGGGGGGCGAGGCTTTCATGGAGGCGGGCCAGCATGGCTTCATCGTCGGCCGGGTCGTCGAAATAGCCGAAGCTGGTGTATAGGTTGAGGGCCAGCTTAAAAGCCCCCGGCCGCGAGAAGGCCCTGGCGTCCGCCTGGACGAACTCGGCCGTAAGCCCTTCGGCCAGCGCGCTTTCGCGGGCGGCCTCAAGATAGGGAGCCGTTATGTCCACGCCGCATACGGGGTAGCCGCGCCGGCTGAATTCGAGGGCGTGGCGCCCCGGGCCGCAGCAGAGGTCGAGCACCGATAGCTCGGCGGGGTCGTCGTCCTTAAGGCCGCAGAGGGCCAGTATGGCATCCACGACGGCGGGCGCCTCGGCCCAGCGCTTTTCGTCGAAGAGCAGGGGAGCGTAGGCCGTCCAGAAATCGTCCTCGGCGAACCAGGATCCTTTGGCGAGGTCTTCAGCCACCTTAGATGGCCCCGTGTTCCATCACCTGCTGCAGTATGTAGCTCAATATGTCGATGTCGATTTCGCCCGCGTCCAGGGTAAGGAGCTCGCGTATGTCTTCCCACTCGGCCGTGCTGAACGGCGTGCCGTCGTAATCCATGAGCAACAGGGAGCCCACGCCGGCCAGCCAATCGATAGCTTTTTCCCCGTTACGCGGCCCGTCGGAGCCATAGAGCGATAGGAACTGGGTAAAGATGGCTGAAAGCGTTTCATTGGGTACCGAGCCCACCGAGCGCGAGAAGGCAACGCGCAGGCCGTCGAGGGCCTTAGGCGAGGACGCCGCGCCGCCGTTCCTGCGAACCCAGTCGTCTAAGTCGGACTTTAATTTGTCTATTGCTTGCATACCAGTATTCTATACCCTATTTCACCCATTCTGTTAACGGGGTAGCGCCCCGCCTAGGGCAGGAAGCCCATGGCCCCATAGAGTATGATCGCATTGTAGCCGGCGTGCGCCCAGGCGAGCGCGTGGAGCCGAACGCCTTTCGCGTAGGCGAGGGCAAGCGCGAGGCCGAGGGCGGCCGCCGACGCCATGCCCGCGGCGCCCTGGTAGGCGTGCCCGGCGGCGAAGAGGGCCGTGGACAGCAGCGCGGAGGCGAGGGCGCTCGCGCCGTGGGCCCGCAGGCTGCGCATGATATAGGCGCGGTAAAAGAGCTCTTCCCTGTAGCCCACGCTTAGGGAGAAGAGCGCTATGAGCGCCGCGGTGCCTATGGGCGCGCCTCGCGCCGGCGCGCTCTCCCCGAATCCCGCTCCGTTTGCCTGCCAAAGCCAGCGGCTTGCCAGGCCTAGCGCCAGGAGCGCCCCCAAGAGCAGCAGGGCGTGCAGAAAGTCGCCCAGGCGGGGCCTCTGCAGCCCGAATTCAGGTAAAGGAGCCGTCAAGCCGATAATGATTAAGAGAAATAGCGCTTGGGACAGCGACTGGAGCGTTCCCGCCCCCAGCCGCGCGGCCGCCTGGGCCGGCGGAGAGCCCGGCGCGAACTGCGGCAATAGATAGGCAAGGGTAACGGCAAGGGGCAAAAAGGCGCTGCGCGCCAGCCCGGCGTTTTTAGGTTCCATCATGGTGCTAGAAAGACTATACTAGGTAAGGATCTATGTTAACCATACTGCTCGTCGTCGTCATTATCCTACTCCTCGTGTCGCTGACCATGCTCATGCGCGGCGATAGGCGCTTTTCGCCTTTGGAATACTACGCCCGCGGCAAGGAGCTGGGCTTTACCCTGGGCGAGGCGAAGCTCATCAAGGATACCGCCATATTGGCCAAGCTTGGCGACCCTACCGCCGTGTTCTGGTCTATACGCGAGCTCGACGCCTGCATACGGGCCTTCACCCGGCGCTTCAAGGCCGAAGGCAAGGAACGCGAGCGCGGAACCATTAAGTTCATGGAAAAGCTCTATGAATTCCGCAAGAA
>JBFZES010000390.1:0-5835 GCA_041306725.1 Spirochaetaceae bacterium
GGCGACCCCAGGGAACGGCATAAGATTACGCTTTTGCGCTATTTTGAGCCGTGGAACATGGTCATAGCGGCGGGACTCTACGAAGACGAGTACTTCGCGCCGTTACGGAGCCTCGTCCTCAGCGTCATCGCCGGCCTAGCCGTATCGGGAGGGCTGTTTTTCTTCCTGGCCAAGGCCATGGGCCGCTCGCTTATTGGCAAGAGGGTGGAGGAGCTGAGCGCCGCCTTCTCCCAGGCGGATTCGGCCTGGGTAACCGCATTTCCCGTCGAATGGAAGGACGAGTTCGGCTCTATAGCCAGGGCCGCCGAGCGCATGACCAAGGCCATTCAGGATAGGGAGTTCCAAATGCGCCAGGCCCAAAAGCATGAGATAGCGGGCACTATAGCCGCGGGCATGGCCCATGATATGAACAATCTGCTTGGGGGCATACTCGGCACCAGCTCGTTGCTCACGGCCGACCTGCAGGAAGGCCGTATGCCCTCTCAAGCGGAGCTGGCGGAGGCTCTCGCCCTCATAGAAAAGTCCACGAAGTCCGCCTCTCTCGTCATTCGCAGGCTTTTGGACTTCGGCAAGTCCCAGGAAGAGTCCTTCCGCTCGGTAATGCTCGCTAAGGTCATTGAAGAGAGCCTCGCAATAGCCGAGCGCAGTTCGCCGCCTGAAGTGCTCTATGCTTGGACGAAGGGCAGGGAGCTGCCCGCCGCCGTCAAGGGAGACGCCGTAAGGCTCGAGCAGGTATGCATAAACCTGCTGCTCAACGCGCGCGACGCGCTTACCATAATGCGGGAGGCTCCCGCCATATCGGGCGGGACGGTCATCATAGAGCTCGAAGAAGGTTCTCTGGCTTCCGGCGCCGCCGCGTGGGCGCTGACCATACGCGATGACGGGGTAGGCATGGACGCGGATACCCTGTCGAGGGCCTTCGATGCCTTCTACAGCAAGAAACCGGCCTTGCGGGGCTCGGGTCTGGGCCTTACCATGGTGCGCAACATCGTTCAGCAGCATGGGGGCGAATTGAGCATCGATTCCAGGCTTGGCCAGGGAACCAGCGTGCGGGTATGCCTGGCTAGAGGCTGAGCCGGGCAAAGGCTCGGCGCCGGTAAAGAGGCGAGGCCTGCATCGCGACGATTATTTTATAGCTCTTTGCCGCTTACCCTTGCGTAGCCTAGGGGTGATAGCCATACTAGATAGAGGCGGCGGAGGTATTCATGGCGTCCTCAATACGATTATTCCTTAAGCTCTTGCATGCGGAGCTTGAAGACCTAGCGGATGACATCGACCTCATCGATAAACTCTGCCTGAAGCGCTTCCAGGAAAGCCAAATCAGCAGCTACGTGTACAAGGAAAATGACGCGCTTTTACGCAGGGAACTGGATTCTATCGCCAATTTGTCCAAAATCGTTGACGCGATCGACGCGACGCTATATAAAAATGTAGAAGAGCTTGAGGCGGAGCTCCTTAAGCGCCTGCGCGAGCAAGTGGCCCGCTTTGCGGAGCCTGAAGCCATAATCGTTTTCCTGCAGCGAAAGCTTGATAAGATACGCGCATACTTAACTTCGGGCGAAGCTTTGCCCGGCCGACCATAATCGCAGCCGAAAGAGGAAGCCATGGATATTCGAGTACAGGAACTGCTGGACAAGATCAAGCGCGACGGCGTAGAGCATGCCGAGGCGGAAGCGGCCAAGATACGCGCAGCCGCCGAAGAAGCGCGCGCCGCCTTATTGGAGGCGGCGAGGAAGGAAGCCAAGGCCATCGTGGAGAAAGGCAAGGCCGACGCCGCCCGCGACGAGGCATCGGGCCGGGCGGCCTTAAAGCAGGCCTCGCGCGACCTTGTGCTCGCCTTCCGGGGCGAGGTGGAGAAGGCCCTCGGGTCTATCGTGCGCGCCGACGTGGAGGCTGCCTTCAATGCCGAAACGCTTAAAAAGGCCCTGCCCGGCATACTTGAAGCCTGGGCCAAAGACGGCCGCGACGACCTTGCCGTCCTCGTCCCCGAAAAGGACCTTGCGTCCCTCGACGCTTATTTTAAGGAAAAGCTCGCTGCGCAGTTTAAAAAGGGCGTGGAACTGAAGCCTTTAAAGAACACGAAGGCCGGATTCCGCATAAGCGAAAAAGACGGCGCCGCCTACTACGATTTTTCCGCTGAGGCGGTGGCGGGCATGCTTGGAGCGTACCTCAACGCCCAGCTGGCCGCCATCATGGCCGAGGCGGCCGAGTAAGGCCGGCCATGTCCAGCTATTACTATTTCGCGGCGACGCTACCCTCGCTCCGCTTGGACGGGAGCGCGCCTATGAGCCTTGGGGACTTCCTCGAGCGGGCGAGCCGCTTCCTGTCCCCGAAGGATCTCTTCGTGTTGGAAGGCGCCAAGCTCTACATACCCGAGGATGGTTCCTTCCCCCTGTCCGCCGCGGACTCTCCTCTGCTCATGCGTTATTACCGCTGGGAGCTGGCGCTGCGCAACGAGCTGGCGCGCCTTCGGGCGCAACGGCTGCAGAAGCCCGCCGATAAGCACCTAAAGCCAGGCGAGCCTGAATGGGACGGCGCGAAGACGGCCCAGGCGGCCTTCCAGGCCGAGGACCCGCTGCAGGGCGAGCTGCTTATCGAGCGCGAACGCTGGTCCTTTATCGAGGCTTTGGGCGTGAACCGCTACTTTGATATGGAATTCCTCTCTTCTTACGCCTTGCTCCTGCAGGCCATGGAGCGCAAAGCGCGCTTTACGGCCGAAGCGGGCGAGGCGGGCTACGGGACCGTGTACCGGTCCGTGCTCGACTCCGCGGATTACCGCGACGAATCCGGAGAACAACGATGACGACAACCAAAGGCTCGGTCACGGGCGTTAACGGTAACATGGTGACGGTGCGCGTGGACGGCACCGTGTCCATGAACGAAGTGGCCTATATCGTCCTTGGCGACAAGAGGCTCAAGGCCGAGGTAATACGCGTTCGAGGCGACCTGGTGCAGACCCAGGTGTTCGAGATAACCAAGGGCATACAGGTGGGCACGCCGGCGGAATTTTCCGGCGAAATGCTCGCGGTAGAGCTCGGGCCGGGGCTCTTAGGCAAGATCTACGACGGCCTTCAGAACCCCCTGCCCGAGGTGGCCCTCAAAACCGGCTACTTCCTGGAGCCCGGCGTGTACCTCGACGCCCTGCCCCGCGACACGAAGTGGCAATGGACCCCCGCGGTGAAGCCCGGCGACCGCGTCGAGCGCGCCGATACCCTGGGCACGGTGCCCGAGAGCGCCTTTACCCATCGGGTCATGGTGCCTTTCAACCTCTTCGACAGCTATACGGTAAAATCCATAAAGCCGGCGGGCTCGTATTCCGTAAAGGACGAGATGGCCGTGCTCGAGGACGCCAAAGGCGTAAGCCATGCGGTAAGCATGATGTTCGAGTGGCCGGTAAAGCGCGCGGTAGACTGTTACGCCGAGCGCCTTAAGCCCACCGAGCCCATGGTTACCAAGAACCGTATCATCGATACCTTCTTTCCCGTGGCCAAGGGCGGCACCTACTGCATACCCGGCCCCTTCGGCGCGGGCAAGACCGTGCTCCAGCAGGTTACCAGCCGCAACGCGGACGTTGACATCGTTATCATAGCGGCCTGCGGCGAGCGCGCGGGCGAGGTGGTGGAAACCCTTAAGGAGTTCCCCGAGCTTTTGGACCCCAGGACCGGCAAGTCCCTCATGGAGCGCACCATCATCGTGTGCAATACCTCCTCCATGCCGGTGGCAGCGCGCGAGGCGTCGGTGTACACCGCGGTCACCATGGCCGAATACTACCGCCAGATGGGCCTGGACGTGCTTCTCTTGGCCGATTCCACGAGCCGCTGGGCCCAGGCCATGCGCGAAATGTCCGGGCGCCTGGAAGAGATACCGGGCGAGGAAGCCTTCCCCGCCTACCTTGAGTCGGTCATAGCCAGCTTCTACGAGCGCGCCGGCATCGTAAGCCTTAAGAGCGGCGAGAAGGGCTCCGTGACCATAGGCGGCACCGTGTCCCCCGCGGGCGGCAACTTCGAGGAGCCGGTTACCCAGGCCACGCTCAAGGTGGTGGGCGCCTTCCACGGCCTGTCCCGCGAACGTTCAGACGCCCGCAAGTACCCCGCCATACATCCCCTTGAGTCCTGGTCCAAGTACAAGGGCATCATGGACGGCCTCTGGGTGGAGTGGGCCCATTGGTACCTGGAGCGCGGCTCCGAAGTGGGCCAGATGATGAAAGTGGTAGGCGAAGAGGGCACGAGCCTGGACGACTTCTTAGTCTATCTCAAGGGCGAATTCCTGGACGCCGTGTACCTGCAGCAGAACTCCTTCGATCCTGTCGACGCCTCCGTGGCGCCCGAGCGCCAAAAGGCCATGTTCGCCAAGGTGGTGCGGGTGCTCGGCTCTTCCTTCGATTTCAAGGACAAGGAAGCGGCCCGCTCCTGGTTTAACCGCTTAAGGCAGATGTTCTTGGATATGAACAGCCTCGAGTGGGGCGCCGACGCCTATAAGGCGGCCGACAAGGACCTGGTATCCTTCGCGGCCGAACGCTCAACCGGGCTGGATACGAAGGCCGCCCGCATCCTCGAGAGCCTGGAGTGACGCCATGAAGAAGGTATATTCGCGCATTGAATCCATAACCGGCAACGTAATAGCCGTTAAGGCCCTGGACGTGGCCTACGGCGAGCTTGCCGAGGTACAGACCCGCTTCGGCATGTCGCTCGCCGAGGTCATACGCCTGGACGAGGGCCTCGTGTCGCTGCAGGTATTCGCAGGCGGCCGCGGCATATCCACCGGCGACGAGGTGCGCTTCCTAGGCAACCCCATGCGCGTGTCCTTCAGCGACGCGCTCAAGGGCCGCATATTCACCGGCGCGGGCGAGCCCCGCGACAAAGGCCCCGCCCTGAGCGAAAACCTCATACCCATAGGCGGCCCGTCGGTTAACCCGGTCAATCGCATCATACCGCGGGAAATGATACGCACGGGCATACCGATGATCGACCTTTTCAACACCCTCGTGAAGAGCCAGAAGCTGCCCATTTTCTCGGTGTCCGGCGAGCCCTACAACCAGCTGCTTGCGCGCATAGCCATGCAGGCGGAGGTGGACCTCATCGTGCTCGGCGGCATGGGCCTCAAGTACGACGACTACCTCTTCTTCAAGGACACCCTGGAAGAGGGCGGCGCCCTGCAGAATACGGTCATGTTCGTGCATACCGCCGCCGACCCGGTGGTGGAATGCCTCATGGTGCCCGATATTTCCCTGGCCGTGGCCGAGCGCTTCGCCCTCAAAGGCCTCAACGTGCTCGTGCTGCTCACCGACATGACCAACTTCGCCGACTCGCTTAAGGAAATATCCATAACGCAGGAGCAGGTGCCGTCCAACCGCGGCTACCCCGGCGACCTGTATAGCCAGTTGGCTTCACGTTACGAGAAGGCGGTGGACTTCGCCGATTCGGGATCTATAACCGTGCTCGCGGTTACCACCATGCCCGGCGACGACGTTACCCACCCGGTGCCCGACAATACCGGCTACATTACCGAGGGCCAGTTCTACTTGAAGGGCGGCCGCATCGAGCCCTTCGGCTCCCTGTCGCGCCTCAAGCAGCAGGTGAACGGCAAGACCCGGGCAGACCATCGCACGATCATGGACACGATGATCCAATTGTTTGCCAGTTACCGCGAGACACTCGAAAAAAGGGCGATGGGGTTCCAGATGTCCAATTGGGATAAGAAACTCCTGCGTTACGGCGGCATGTTCGAAAAAGAGATGATGTCTTTGGAAGTCAATATCCCCTTGGAGAGGGCGCTGGACCGCGGATGGCAGATCATGGCCGAGTGTTTCTCGCCGGAGGAAACAGGGATCAAGAA
>JBFZES010000391.1:0-2798 GCA_041306725.1 Spirochaetaceae bacterium
CGCGCAGCAGCGGCATGATGCTCTCGCCATCGACGACCACGCCCGGCTTGCGCCGCAGCCCGGCCAGGGCGCCGTACTGCGCGGGCAGGGACGAGCGGCCTATGCCCATGACCGTGAAATCCGCGCCCGGAGGCAGGGCCTTCATGAAGGCGGACAGGTTCTCCACCGTATAGGGCACCGCGCCGGGCACATTGAGCACGAAGCCGTAATGGTAGGGGGCCTCAAGGAGCCCTTCCTTGATCAGGTAGTGGCTGGCGTACACGTGCCCGAGGTCGAAGCACTCGAGGGTGGCGCGCACGCCGCGCTTCTTGAATTCCGCGGCGAATTCCCGCATCACAGGCAGGGTGTTGACGATGTACTCGTCGCCGAAATTCACCGTACCGCAGTCCAGGCTGGCCATCTCGGGCTCCAGCTCCTTCACCGGGCGCAGGCGCTCCTCGGCGCTGTCGCCCACGGCGCCGCCCGTGGTGATCTCTATGATGATGTCCGATTTTCCGCGGATCGCCGCTATAGCTTCCTTGAACCGCGCTACGCTCTGGGTAGGCTTGCCCTGGTCGTCCCGCACGTGCAGGTGCAGGATGGCCGCGCCGGCCGCCCGGCATTCCACGGCGGTCCTCGCAAGCTCGTCCGGCGTTATGGGCAGGGCAGGCTGGAGCTCCTTGCTGGTCTCGGCGCCCGTACAGGCGCAGGTAATAACGATCTTTCCGTCTAGGGCCATATTCACTCCTTAACAAGGCGGTAGCGACAGGGCGCGCCGATGCGCGAAGCGCTCATGGCTTCGCCTTTGGAACCCGTAAGGTCGCTTTGGTGGCGGATGGTCTCGTCCATCCCGCCGAGCCTATGGCCCGGCCCGCACCGTGTCCGGCTTGCCTGCGCTCGTCCCCAGTAAAGGAGCCGCGCCTACTCGCCGCGCCGGGGACGGGGAGCCCCCGGGGCGAGAGACGGTTGCCCGTCTTCTCACATTAGCCGCGCCAAGCTCCGCCCATAGGAAAGGCCCACGGATGGCCCCTCGAGCGTGGGAGACGGACTGCCCCCGCCGGCTTTTTCCGCGCTGTCCGCGGTCCGGCTCGCCGTACATCCCTAACCTGGCTAAGTTCTGCCTTCTGCCTCCGGGCCGCTCAAGGCGCCCTCGGCCCCAGGCTTTATTTTACATACTGCTCTTCGAAATACTTGCGGAGCTGGGCGTTTTCCCTCAGTTCCCAGAGCGTGATCTCGGCGTGGTCCTTGGTATAGCCGTTGCCGATAATCATCATGCAGTCCTTGCCTATGCCTTCCGCCCCAAGCGCGGCGCGGGTAAAGCTGGTGGCCATGCTGAAGAAATACACGATGCCGTCGTCGCGCACGGGCAGTATGCTGGCCATCTCGGTGCCCTGGATGTTCACGCAGTTGATTACCACGTTGACTTCCTTGCCGCCGTTGGCCTTGAGGGTGGCGTTCATGATGTCCAAGGGCTTGGTGGCGTCGCCTACGATGACCTCGTGGCAGAGATGCATATCCACTAAGGCCTTGCGGGAGCGCTCCGAATGGATGTTGGCTATGACGCGGCCGGTAGGGCCTACGCGCTTCATGGCCTCATAGCAGCACATCATGCCGCTCTTGCCGCCGGCGCCCATGATGAGCACGCTGTCGCCGGGCTTTACGAGCTTGGCGGTCTGCGCGGGAGCGCCGGCCACGTCGAGGGCGGCGAGCGCTAAGCCCTCGTCCATGTCGGTGGGCAGCTTGGCGTAAATGCCGGACTCGAAGAGTATGGCCTGGCCGTCTATGAGCACGCGGTCCACCTCGGGCATGACCTTGAGTATCTTGTTGATCTTAAGCGGGGTAAGCGATAGCGATACGAGGCTGGCTATCTTGTCGCCCACCTTGAGGTCGCGGTCCTTAAGGGCCGAGCCTATCTTGAGCACCTTGCCTATGAACATGCCGCCGGAACCGGTAACCGGATTCTGCTGCTTGCCCCTGGCCGCCACGATCTCCATGATCTTCTTGCCGATCTTGTCCACGTCGCCGCCGGCTTCCTGTTCGATCTGGGTGAAGCTGGCGGAATCCACGTTCAACGCGATGACGTCGAGCAGGATCTCGTTGTCGTAGACCGTCGTCATGTCGTTGTTTATGCGCTGCGCGGTCTGGGGCAGCGCTCCCACCGGCTCGATAACCCGGTGGCTGCCGTATTTGCATCCTAATGCCATAGTCCCTCCTTTTATGTACGGAATCCCCGGCTCCGCCGCCGCTACGGGCGCGGGCCGGGATGAGTTCTTCCTTTATATAACGGCTTAACCGGCGCGTCAATATTAAAAACGGCTGTTTCAATTATTAAAAACATTGGAATTTCGCGCTTGTGCAGAACTTTCCCCCCGTATATCATGGGAAAACGCATGAATGATTGGAAACGCTCCTTCAACGCCATTTGGGTAGCTGAATTCCTCGCTATAGCGGGCTTCGCCACGACGACGCCCATCATACCCATGTACTTTAAAAGCATGGGCATGAGCGATCCCGCGGCGCTCAATTTCTGGACGGGGCTTAGCCATAGCGGCGCGGCGCTGGCCATGATGCTCTTCGCACCTATATGGGGAAGCCTGGCCGACAGCTACGGGCGCAAGCTCATGCTGCTGCGCGCCATGTTCGGAGGAGCCCTGCTCATGGGCCTGACAGGCCTTGCTACTGAGCCTTGGCAGGTGGCCATACTCCGTACCATGCAGGGCTGCGTAACCGGCACGGTGGCCGCGGCCACCGTGCTCACGGCGTCTCTCGTGCCGAGCAAGGAACTAGGCTACCGCTTGGGCCTTATGCAGATGGCCGTA
>JBFZES010000392.1:0-4768 GCA_041306725.1 Spirochaetaceae bacterium
CGCGAGATACGGGCCATGCTCGAGACCGCCGTCATGAACGGCGCCACTACGCGTTTTTCCGAGCTCTACGCCGCGCTGTCGGCCCTGACCGGCGCCGCGCATGAGGGTGAAGCGCATGAGAGCGACGCTGCCGCCCAAACGGACGGCGAGGGAAACGCCGCCAAGGAGCATTTCCAGCAGGGCGCGGCGCATCACGTAGCAAAGCAAGGCAGGGACCACGGTGAATTGCAATTGCCGCCGGTGCTTACCACGATAGCCGAAACGGGGCAGGGCATACGCGAGCTCGTGGACGCGATCAAGTCCCACGAGGCGGGCTTGGCGGCTACCGGGCTTTTAGCGCTCCGCCGTAGGCAAAACCTGTCCTGGGAGCTGGGCAAAGCGGCCGCCAATAGCATACTATCGATACTGGAAGGCGAGGAGCGCCGCGTCGAGCTCGATGAGCAGGCGGCCGCGGTGCTGGCCAAGAAGATAGATTTTTACGAGGCATTGGCTATCATACGCGCGAGCCTGGCTTCGCGTTCTTAAGCATAGATACGTTTACGCGAATAAGGAGGGCCTTCTATGGTCGGAAAAGTAGACCACATCGGCATAGCCGTAGCTAACCTGGACGAGACGCTCACGTTCTACACTGATATACTGGGCATGAAGCTGCACGGCACCGAGACGGTGGCCGAGCAGAAGGTGCGCGTGGCCTTCCTGCCCGTGGGCGACACGGAGATAGAGTTGCTCGAATCCACCGATCCTGAAGGCCCCATAGCCAAGTTCATAGAGAACAAGGGCCAAGGCATACAGCACATAGCGTTCCAAGTAGATGATATTGAAGCGGCATTAGCCGAGCTTAAGGAAAAAGGCGTGCGACTTATCGACGAGAAGCCCCGCTACGGCGCGGGCGGCGCCAAGATAGCGTTTTTGCATCCCAAGGCGACTAATGGCGTGCTCGTTGAACTCTGCCAGCGCGATAAATAGGAGAAGGTAGATGGAACAGAAACTCAAGGAACTGGCCGAGCGCAAGGCCGCTATCACCGCGGGCGGCGGGCCTAAGCGCGTGGCTGCCCAGCATGACAAGGGCAAGATGACGGCCCGCGAGCGCATAGAGTCCTTTCTCGACGCAGGCAGCTTCGTCGAGATCGACGCCTTCGTGGAGCACCGCGCCGTGGACCTCGGCATGGACCAGGTCGACGCTCCCGGCGAAGGCGTGGTCATAGGCTACGGTACCGTGAACGGTCGCCTCGTGTACCTCTTCGCGCAGGACTTCACCGTCATAGGCGGCAGCCTAGGCGAGATGCACGCGGCCAAGATATGCAAGGCTATGGACATGGCCATGAAGGTGGGCTGCCCCTGCATAGGCATAAACGATTCGGGCGGCGCCCGCATACAGGAAGGCGTGGACGCGCTTAAGGGCTATGGCGATATCTTCTATCGCAACACCCTATCCTCGGGCGTCATACCCCAGATATCCGTGATCATGGGTCCCTGCGCCGGCGGCGCGGTGTATAGCCCGGCCCTTACCGACTTTACGGTCATGGTGGACAAGACCGCCAATATGTTCATAACCGGGCCGCAGGTAATCAAGGCGGTAACCGGCGAAGACGTATCGGCCGAAGGCTTGGGCGGCGCCCTGGTGCATAGCGAGATATCCGGCTGCGCGAGCCTCATGTTCAACAACGAAGCCGAGACCCTCGAGGGCATACGCAAGCTCCTGTCCTACCTGCCCCAGAACAATATCGAGGATACGCCGGTGGCGGCCACCGGCGACCCGATAACGCGCGAAATACCCGAACTCGCGGGCATCATACCCGACGCGCCGAACAAGCCCTACGACATACGCGAAGTCATCAAGCGCGTGTTCGACGACGGCGACTTCTTCGAGATACAGAGCCTCTACGCCATGAACATCGTCATAGGCTTCGCGCGCTTAGGCGGCCGTTCCGTGGGCATAGTGGCCAACCAGCCGCGCATCATGGCCGGCGTGCTGGACATAAACGCCAGCGACAAGGCGAGCCGCTTTATACGCTTCTGCGACGCCTTCAACATTCCCCTCGTTACGCTTACCGACACCGCAGGCTACCTGCCCGGCGTTGGCCAGGAGCACGGCGGCGTCATACGCCACGGCGCCAAGCTGCTCTACGCCTATTCCGAGGCCACCGTGCCCAAGCTCACGGTTATCGTGCGCAAGGCCTACGGCGGCGCGTATATAGCCATGTGCTCCCGCCACTTGGGCGCGGATCAGGTTTTCGCCTGGCCCAGCGCGGAGATCGCGGTCATGGGTCCCGACGGCGCGGCCAATATCATCTTCAAGAAGGATATCGATGAGGCAAGCGACCCCGCGGCCAAGCGCAAGGAAAAGATCGACGAGTACAAGCACAACTTCGCCAACCCCTACAAGGCGGCCCTGCGCGGCTACGTGGACGACGTCATCGATCCCGCCGATACCCGCAAGCGCCTAGCCGGCGCCCTGGCCATGCTTTTAGGCAAGCGCGAGAGCCGCCCCGCCAAGAAGCATTCCAATATGCCGGTATAGGGGGTCATCGCCATGGATATATGGACTATAACCATCGTAGGGATAGGGACGGTATTCATTACCCTCATCGTCCTTGCCCTTATACTCTCGCAGTTCAGCCGCGTGCTCGGCGGCGTCAAAAAGACCGCCAAGGCCCCCGCGAGCGCTGCGGTAGCCCAACCCGCCGCGGCCTCCGCGCCTAAAGCTGCCGGCGATTCCGCCCTCATAGCCGTCATAACGGCCGCCATAGCGGCGGCCAGCGGCCAGAGCCCCTCCAGCTTCCGCGTAGCCTCGGTAGAGGCGGCCGGCGGCTTCAACACGCCCGCCTGGGGCCATGTCGATCGTTTATCCCGTGCCGTTTTCGGCCGCTAAATTGAGTACCTGAAGGAGACTTACATGCTTAAGAAATACCGCGTAACCGTAAACGGACAGTCCTATGACGTAGCAGTGGAAGAGCTTGGCGCCGCGGCCCCCATGGCCGCTCCGGCGGCTCCGGCCGCCGTTCCCAGCGCGCCGGCTCCCCTGGCCGCTCCCGCCGCTCCCGCCGCTTCAAGCGGCGGCGTAGCCGGCTCGGTAAAGGCTCCTATGCCGGGCACCGTGCTCGCCGTAAAGGTGAGCCCCGGACAGGCGGTGAAGCGCGGCGAAGTGCTGCTCATACTCGAAGCCATGAAGATGGAAAACGAGATTACGAGCCCAGCCGACGGCACCGTAAGCCAGGTGCGCGTGCAGGCCGGCACCACCGTGAATACCGGCGACGCGATGGTAGACTTAGCCTAAACGGAGGGCGGAAAGACAGTATATGTGGGAAAATATCCTGGAGTTTCTCCAGACAACGGGCTTTGTAGCCTTCGCTAACAGCCAGATGATGGTGGCGGGTTTCATACCCGGCGAACTGATCATGATGGCCGTGGCCTGCGTGCTGCTCTATCTCGGCATAGCCAAGAAATTCGAGCCTTTGCTTCTCGTGCCCATAGCCTTCGGCATGCTGCTCGTGAATCTGCCCTTAGGCGGCATCATGACGGCGCCCATAGGCAAGGAGAACGCGGGCCTCGTGTGGTACCTCTACCAGGGCGTCAAGCTCGGCGTATACCCGCCGCTCATCTTCATGGGCGTAGGCGCCATGACCGACTTCGGCCCGCTCATAGCCAATCCTAAGAGCCTGCTCTTAGGCGCGGCGGCCCAGATAGGCATATTCGTCACCTTCATAGGCGCGAGTTACCTGGGCTTTGACCTTAAAGGGGCGGCGAGCATAGGCATCATAGGCGGGGCTGACGGTCCCACGGCCATATACCTGACGAGCAAGCTCGCGCCGGACCTCTTGCCCGCCATAGCCATAGCGGCCTACTCCTACATGGCCCTCGTGCCCATCATACAGCCGCCCATCATGAAGCTCCTTACTACCAAAAAGGAGCGCATGGTAGTCATGGAGCAGCTGCGCGAGGTATCCAAGACCGAGAAGATCATCTTCCCCATCATGGTTACCATACTCTGCGGCCTCCTCTTGCCCTCAGCCGTCCCGCTCTTAGGCTCGCTTATGCTGGGCAATCTGTTCAGGGAAAGCGGCGTAACCGCCAGGCTGTCCGATACCACCCAGAACGCTCTTATCAATATACTGACCATCTTCCTAGGCGTATCGGTGGGAGCGACGGCGAGCGCGGACAAGTTCCTACAAGTTCAGACCCTCATGATCATAGGCTTAGGCCTGGTAGCCTTCGCCATAGGCACGGCCTCGGGCGTATTCTTCGGCAAGATCATGTATTGGACGAGCGGCGGCAAGGTGAACCCGCTCATAGGCTCAGCCGGCGTATCGGCGGTGCCCATGGCCGCCCGCGTGTCGCAGGTGGTGGGCCAGAAGGAAAACCCCGGCAACTACCTCCTCATGCACGCCATGGGCCCCAACGTGGCCGGCGTCATAGGCAGCGCCATAGCCGCGGGCGTCATGTTGGCGTTCTTAGGCTAGCTATCGGCATACAGACAACAAAAAGCGGGTGAGCCTCGGCTCTCCCGTTTTTTTTCGCTCCAACATTCTAGATTCTAGCTACTGGATTCCGAATCTAGAATCTAGAATCTAGAATTGCCCCACAGCCCCTTAGCCCGCCCCGAACGCTTCCTTGCCAGGATACATAAACTTCCTCCGCGCTATGTGTTCGGGCACGATGGCGTAGCTTACGTCGGACTCGCTGCAGGCTTTGCCTGAGCCGTCGTAGAGCGTGCAGCGCATGGTGGCCCGCTTGCCGTCGCTCTTTAGGAGGCTCGCGCGGAGGCTCA
>JBFZES010000393.1:0-5896 GCA_041306725.1 Spirochaetaceae bacterium
CGACGCTCTTCCGATCTCTGTATTATCGGCTACGCCGCCTCCAGCAGTAATTTGTAGAGTGTAATTGTCGCCATCTTGGCCATACAGGGCGGCAAGGTCTTCGCTGAAGGCTAAGGGTAAGCTATTATCGCGGAAGGCGACGAGTACGAACTTGTCCATATCAGCATCACCTGTGCTTACTTCGATGAGCCTGAAAGGCGACTTTGCCGGGCTGCCATCCTCCATGCCCGCCAAGCGGTAGATGCCGGTCGCGCTTGCCCGCGAGTAGCGGAGGAAGGCGTCGGCCCTCGCGCGAACGTTCTCCCCCTCGTAGAGCGCCTGGGCCGAGAGGCCGGCCCAGGCGGGCTTGAGCTCTCCGCCCTCGGCATAGCCCTGGCCCGGCAGGGACCAGCGGCCGCCTAAGGCCACGGCCCAGTCCAGGCCTAGCCAGGGGAAGCGCGCGCCCGCGCCGAACACGAGGCCGCCGTCGGAGCGGTCCTGGCTGTCCACGGCGTAGCGCACCACGATGGACTCGCCCGCTCGCGGCGGCGGGTAGAGCGTTAGCGCTCCGCTAGACGCGTCGTAGTCAAAGTCAACGCTGGGCACGCCGTCGCGGCTTAGGCTTATGGTGCCCGCCACGGCGGCCGTCTCTATGCCTAGGCTATCGAGGGCCACGAAGCTGCGCGCCACGATGGCGCAGCCCGAGTCCGCCGGATAGGGAGGGTTTACGCCCGCGGGCGGCGCTTCGTATATCCATAGCGCGTCATCCATGAAGGGCGTCAGGAAGCCAGGGTCGTCATCAAGGGGCGGAGCGTAAGCGCCCGCCTTTGCCACGCTTATGAGCCCCGGGGCTAGCTGCGTCACCTCGTAATCTAAGTCTGCCTGCCCCGAGGCTAGCGAACGCACGAAGAGCTCTCGCGCGGCTCCCGCGTCCGCGAGCGCGTAGAGGTTCCGCGCCTCGTAGTCCGTGGCCGCCCCGCCCTTTTCGTAGAGGAGGAAGGCCTCCACCCCCAACTCGGGTATTAAGGCAGGCGCGGGCGCAGCTGGCGTGGATCCGCCGACGAGGTAGTACGCGTACAGTCCGCCCCGCGGCTCCTGATTGAGGAGCACGAGGCCCTGGGCAAGCGAGGCGCCGTACTCGTCGACGGACATAAGCCGCGCTACGCCCTCCACGACTTCGTAGAGCCGCAGGTCCTCCACAGGCGCATGCGGCAGCGCGAAGCGCCGGCCGCGCAGGTGATTTTCCGGGCGCAGCTCGGTATCCACGGTCTCGCCCAGGCCGAAAAAGCTCTTTGAGCGCCAGGACAGGCCGTCCCAGCGTACCAGGGCGTCAAACGAAGCGCCATTTGCCTCAGCGCTCAAGACGGCGCCGAAGGCTCCCACGGGAGAGCCGAAGGCAAGGTAGGGGTAATCGGGCATGGCTATGCCCACATTGCCCAGCTTGGCGCTCTTGACGGCGTCCCCCTCGCCGCCGGTAAAGCCCAGGGCAAAGGTGGAGCGCTCCGCCTCGTCGGCCACGCTCGCCTCGAACCACCAGCGCTCCTTGAAGCTTAAGAGCAGGTAGAGGTCGGGGCGCTGTTGGAATAGGAGCGGTACGGGGTTAAAAAGCGCGGCCTGGCCGAAGGAATAAGTTGCGGAGGACGAGAGCGATGCCTCCCAGAGCCCCTGAATGAGCAGGTCCACGTCGTCATCGCCCAACTGGGTGGAAAAAAAGGCTTTAGGGGGGTCTTCGGGCAGGGGCGCGGGCGTTTCGCCGTCCTGGGCCGCCAGTGACGGCGCCAGGAGCAGGGCCAACAGCGGCGCTAGGGCGAGTATGGATGGCTTAGCGCGTACAATGGCTCTTTTCTTTATCATCCTTCGCGTATATTATTGTAGCCTATGGCTAACAGCATTGAGAAGTCCCCTACGCGCGCAGCGTACGACGAGCTCATAGAACCCGCGCTCACGATACTCTCCCTGCTTTCTCTGTCGCTGGCCTGCGCGGGAGGCATATGGTCGGCCTTGGGAGCCACTTGGCGGATACGTGCGTACTTCGCCTTGGCGGCCATGCTTTTCGATCTCCTTTTATCCATGGAAGCGCTCTTCTTATTCTTCGTATCGCTGCGCAGGAGCTTCGCCCCGCCGCGCTTGGCGCTCCTAGCCGCCGGCCTTTCCTCCCTTGCTCCCCTAGCCTTCGTATCCGGCCCCCTGCTCTTCGGCTGGGCCGCCGCGGATTTTTCCGTGGCCGCGGTGCGCGGCTTCGCCAGCGTACAGGGCCTTGGCGCGGCGCTAGCCGCTTTCGCCGGCCTGCGTCTCCTCCGCGCCTTCCGACCCTTCCTGCGCCTTGCCAGCGCGCGGCCTGAACGCCTCGATAAAGGCAGCGGCATGGCGGCCCTGGCGGCTCTCGCCGTGCTCATGGCCGGCGGCATGCTCGGCGACGGCCTCCTTATACCCAGTATAGCGCGCGCGGAGGCCGAACGCCGCGGCGCTGTGTTGGAGGCCTTTGACGCGAAAGGCGTCCCCGCCGCCGAACTGAGGACGCAGCCCGACATCCTCGCGCTGCGCATAGGAAGCCTGGCGGCGAGCAGGCTCGAAGGCGAGTACAATCCCGCCGATTCGAGCTACTTGAGCTCCGGCTCGGCCGAAGCCTGGTTCGGGCTCGAAGGCTTTCATAAGGCGCGCGGCGCGGCCGAGGCCGTGGCTACGCTCGGGGCCTTGGCCTTCGCGCTGGCCTTCGCGCTGATAAGCGAGCGCTACCGGCGCGCCCGCGACTATGCGGCCCGCATAGCGGCGCGAAACCCGGGCGGCGACGAGCCTGCCGGGCAGGCGGAGCTCGCGGGCATATTAGGCAAGAGGCTGCCTTGATCGTATCGATGTTCCAGCTCCTCATCGAATTGCCTGAAAGCTATTCCATCAAGGACAAGCGGCGCATAGTCAAGTCCATCAAAGACAAGATGCGCGTGCGCTTTCATCTATCCTGCGCGGAGATAGACCTGCAGGAGTCACTGCGCTTCGCGCAGCTGGGAGCGGCCTTGGTATCCAATTCCTCGGAATTCGGCGAAACGGTGCTTCAGAAGGCCTTAAGCTCCATAGAGAACGACTTCAGCCTCCGCATACACGACGCGCAGATTACGAGCGAGCGTTACGAATAATGCGCCCCCTGGCATGGACAACTCCGCATTTTTTCTATAAAATTCCGCGTATGAAACGATACCCGCGCTTAGGCGCGTTCGCGCTGGGCCTTGCCCTCCTCGCCAGTTCCTGCATAGGCATAGACTCCAGCGCCACCATTGCGGCCAATGGCTCGGTGAGCCTTGCCCTCGAATACAAAGTGTCGCTCGCGGTGGACGAACTTGGGCGCTTGGACGCCAATTCAGCCTACCTGCCCCTGCCCGTGGGCAGGGCCGACCTTGAGCTGGCGGCTACGCGGGCGGGCGGGCAAATCAATTCCTGGAGCCGCAGCGACGCCGCTACGAGCTTTACCATTAAGGCGGCGCTTAGTTTTCCCACTATGGCGGCCTTCGCCCTATTCATGGACCCGACGGGACAGGACGCTACGTACGGCGAACAGGGGTCCCGCAAGACCTTAAGCATGCGCATAGGCACGGGCAAGCCGCCCGCTGACGCCGATCTGTCCCGTTTCGTGGGTCAAGCCTTCGCCGATTATCGCATTAAGCTGAGCTTTCAGTTGCCCGTAGCCATAGTCGAGAGTTCAGGCCTAACGGTAAACGGCAGGACGGCGAGCTTCGACATGGCCGCCGCCGACATCTATAGCTCTTCGAGTCCCATCGCAGTTCGTTTAAGCTGGTAAGATCCTGCCTTCGGGAGGCAATTATGAAAAGTATTTCGCGCGTATCCAGCGCCCCTATCCTGAGCGCTCTCCTTATCGTCGCGCTAATTTTCTCATCCTGCGTATCGACGGAACCGCGTCAAGCCGAAGAAGCGGCGCAAGATTCTGAAATAGCGTTGAGCGGTCAGCTGAGCAGGGAGCCGCAGGCAATGAACGGAACCAAGCCTGCCAAGGAAATCAATAGCGCCGGCATGGATTATGAGACGCTCACGCGGCGCGCTAAGGAGTCGCTCGAGCTCAACCGCTTGTCGGAAGGGATACGCTATTACGTGGCTGCCATGGCGCGCGCGCACAAGGCGGGCGATAAAGCGGCTCTGGATTCGATAAGCGATACGCTCAATGAACTAGCCGGCCGCATCACGCTTGAGCCGCACGAATCATGGATAGCCGGCGACGGCACCCAAATAGTCGCCGACATAAGGGCGGCGGCCAAGGGCCAAGGACCCATGCCAGCCGTCTATCTCTACGAAAGCTACGGAAGCGCCAAGTCGCCGGTGGGCGATGCGGTAATACGCTTCGTGGCGGAAGATAACGGCGCTACGCTCAGCCCCGCGGTGAGCACCGACGGCAAGGGCTTGGCGAACGCCTCCATAAGCGCTATCGCTCGCCTCGACCTGCCCCTTACCGTGCGCGCCTATCCGGTGTTTAGCGCCGAGGGCTACAGCTTCGCGCTCAAAGCCATATTCCGCGACTTCAGCTATGCTCCGCCGCCCCGCGTCGCGTTCGTGGCAGGCATCGAGCGTACGAGCCTTGGCACTAGGGACGCCGCGAGCTCGCTTGACGGCGTAGCGAAGGCGCTTAAGGCCTATGGATTCGAAAGCCTGCCGTATAACGGCATTTTGGCACCAGAGCGCTTCATGGCAGCCTACGGAGGCGAGCGCGCCAGCATCAGCGCCCTAGCGGGCGACGGCAAACCCGGGTACTACGCCTTGCTCCTCGTAGAGGTGAACCCTCCGAGCCAGATGCAGTATCAGGGCAAGGTATACAATATTTACCTAGCCGACTCGTCTTTTTCCCTGCGCATACTCAGGCCCGATGGCTCCCTGGTATACGCGGAAGCCAGGCAGGGCCTGCGGGGCCAGGGCGGCAGCGAGCGGGCGGCCATAGACGACGCGCTCGCGAAGGCGCGCGAGGCCCTTGCCGCCGCGCTGGGCGAGAGCGGCTCGAAGATACAGGCGGCTTTGGCCGATTAGGCTTTGGGTTTGCCTTTTTCGGGCTTTGCCACGAGCCTGGCGCGGGTTATCTTGCCCAGGCCGCGCTTGGAAGCCTCGAATACGGCCCGCTCCACGGCGGCGGATTTCTTGGCGGCCCGGTCGCTTTCGTCCTCGAAAAGGCTGCCCTGCTCCGTTTCTCCGCTGCCAAGGTTAGCCAGCCCCAAGCCTATCAGGCGCAAAGGCCTGCCGTCCCACTTCCTATTGAGCACGCGCAGGGCGGCGTCGTAAATGCCCGCCGAGCCGATGAAGGGTCCGCGCAGCGTTTCCCTGGCTCCCACCGTCTCAAAGTCCTCGTTACGCAGCTTGAGCTGCACGGTGCGGGACGATAGCCCCTCCTCGTACATGCGGGCGCAGAGTTCCTCGGCCATGCCCAAGAGCACCGATTCAAGGCTTTCGCGATCGCGTACGTCCCGCTCAAAGGTAGTCTCGGCGCTTATGGAACGGGATTTAGGCTCCTGGCCGTATATGCCCGGATCCTGGCCATGGCTCCCCTTAAAAAGGAAATCGCCGCCTGCCTTGCCAAAGAGCTGGCAGAGCGTTTCCCGGCCTACCGAACAGAGCTTTTCCATGGTATCCAGCCCCAGCTCCTCAAGCCGGCCCCTGGTCTTAACGCCCGCGCCCCAGAGCTTATCAAGCTCGAGCCCGCGCATAAAGGCTTCCTCTTCCCCCGGCGCTACCAGGACTAAACCGTCGGGCTTTCGTATGCCTGAGGCTATTTTAGCCAGGTAGCGGTTGGGGGCTATGCCTATCGATATGGACAGGCCTGTTTCAAGCCGTACCCGATTCTTTATCGCGGCGGCCGCATCCGCGGGCGGCCCCCAAAGGCGCTCGGTGCCGGTCATGTCCAAGTTCGCCTCGTCTATCGATACGCGTA
>JBFZES010000394.1:0-3430 GCA_041306725.1 Spirochaetaceae bacterium
GAGTTGGCCAGGGTACTGGTGGGGCTCGATCCCGCCGATTCGGGCGACATGGAACTGGACGGCGAAAAGATCAAGGGCGACGGCATGGCGTACTATCTGGCCAAGGGCGTGGCCTACCTTACCGAGGACCGCAAGTCCGAGGGCCTGGCGCTCAGGCTCTCGGTGGAGGACAACACGCTGTCCACCATAGTCGGCCGCCTTACCCAGGGCATCGTGTACAACAAGCGGGCTGGGGCCAAGACCCTCGCCAAGCTTATCAAGGAACTGTCGGTGTATCCCGCCGATCCGTCCAGGACCGTCGGGAACCTCTCGGGCGGCAACCAGCAGAAGGTGCTGCTCGCCAAGTGGATGGCCGGCGAGCCTAAAGTGCTCATCCTGGACGAGCCTACCCGCGGCGTGGACATAGGCGCAAAGATGATAATCCACGAAGCCGTCGAGCGCCTGGCCGAGGCGGGCAACACGGTTATCCTGATCTCCTCCGACCTGCCGGAACTGGTCGGCCTGTCCGACAGGGTCATGATCATGCGGAAGGGGCGCTTCACCAAGGAGCTTCCCTATGAGCAATGCAACGAGGAAACCCTGCTCCTCGCGGCCAATGGCGAGGAGACCGCCTAACCATGGAAACACTCGATACCAAGATCGAAAGCCCCGCGGGGGATAGCCCGGCGCAGTCGGGGGGCGACCAGCGGGCTACCCGATCCAACCGGCTTGGCGGCATCGTCAACCAGGTGGGCATATACGGCGTAGCCATCCTGTTCATACTCGTCGGGGCCGCTTTGCAGAGCTTCGGCGTGATCAACAACTTCATGTCGGCCCAAAACTTCCTGAACATCGTCGACGCGGCTGCCCTGCTGGGCATCGTGGCCGCGGGCATGGCCTTCGTAACCTACTCAGGGCACTTCTGCGACCTGTCGGTACCGACCACGATGGCGCTGACGGGCATAGTCAGCGTGGAGATGCTGGCCTACGGCTTCCTGCCGGCCCTGCTCGCCGCCCTGGCCGTCGGCATGCTCATCGGCGTTATCAACGCCGTCGTCGTGGGGCGCTTTAGGGCCAACCCCATCATATGGACCCTGGCCATGAATTACGTGACCATGGGCGTCATACGCTTCGTCTGGGCCAACAAGCAGATATACCCGGACATGAAGACCGACGACGCGCTGACGCTCTCGCTCTTCGATAACATCTTCAGGTTCAGGTTTTTTAACACCATAGGCCTGCCCGTGGTCGTCATGGCCATACTCGTGGTCATCGGGCACTTCGTCATGACGAAGACCGCGTACGGCGCCAAGCTCAAGCTGACCGGTTCCGCGCGCAAGGCCGCAAAGTTCTCCGGCATCAACGTCGAGCGCGTCATAGGCATCGCCTTCCTAATCGCGGCGTTCACGGCCACGATAGGCGGGCTTACGGTAACCTCGCTGTCGCGGGTGGGAGCCTGGTACAACGGGGCCGGCTACGACTTCAAGGCGGTTACCGCCATCGTCATAGGCGGCATGACCTTAGCCGGCGGCCGCGGCACGATCATAGGCGTTATAGGCGGAGCCTTCGTCATCGGCCTCATGAACAATATCATGACCCTCCTGGGAATCGGCACCTTCTCCCAGGACATGATCCGCGGCGCGATATTCATCGTAGTCGTGGGAATCAACGCTAAATCCTTACGAAGCCTGGGGCGAGACGATGCGTAAACCAATGCAAGGACTTAGCGGCAGCAGGCTGCTGTCGCTCGTGGATAAATACCGTATATTCATACTGTTCCTGGCCGTTTTCGGGGTCATGTCGCTTTTCGCCCCGCGCTTCTTCAACGTATTCAACCTCACCTCCATCATGAAGGTGGTGGCCATGAACGCCTGCGTGGCCATAGGCTTCACCATAGTCATGATATGCGGGCAACTGGACCTTTCCATAGGCACGGTCATTACCTTCGCCGGCGTGATCGGGCTGTCGCTTAAGCAGAACTTCGGCTATGCCGGCTCGGTGCCTATCGCCATCCTGGCCGGCGCGCTGGTCGGGCTCTTCAACGGGCTCCTCGTGGCCAAGGCGAAAATTAACGCCTTCATCGTTACCCTGGGCACCATGACCATACTGCAGGGCGCCATCTATACCCTGACCAAGGGCAATACTATCAGCCTGTCTACGCCCGATGCCTTCGCCGTCTCGGATTTCCTTGCCAAGCCGCTGCTTCCCCTGATCACGCCGAGGATACTGATAACGATAGCCTTGGTGGTGGCCTTCGAGCTCTTCTTGCGCCGGACGCAACAAGGCCGGAACTTCTATCTCGTAGGCGGCAACCGCAATACGGCGTGGCTGGCCGGCATCAAGACCGAAAGTTACCTGATAGCGGCCTTCGTGCTCTCGGGCACCATGGCCGCCATAGGCGGGGTATTCTTCGCGATGGAATCGAGCGCGGCCACGCTCAAGATGGGCGACCAGTCGCTCATGTACGTGATATCGGCCACTATCATAGGCGGCACGGCTATGTCCGGCGGCAAAGGCGGCGTGTTCCGCACCGTGGTGGCCATCCTTACCCTCGAGATGCTCTATACAGGCATAATCCTCTTCGGCCTGGGCAACGAGGTAAAGATTTTCATCGCCGGCCTTATCCTAGCCTCGGTGGTGCTCTACGAAGCCTACGCTGTGTATAAGCACGATAAAGAAGTGGGCAAGCGGCCTGAACTGGTCAGTCAACGCAACGCGGCCGTCGCAAGCGGCAAGCCAAGGAGGCCGTGAAACGGCCCCGACTCTCCTGAATCCGGCCCCACGGGGCCATGTTTGAGCTCGAAAGCGACCGGGCGCTCGTTCTCCCTGTCGTACGAGATATTTCGCAAGGAGGCTATGAATGAAGCGGATGATCACTGTGATTCTGGCATCGGCGCTCGTTTTCGCTATGACGACCGGTTGCGCCAAAAAAGACGTCGCTAAGAGCGACACCAACGCCAACTTGGAGGCGTCGCTCATGATCGACACCAGCGGCCTCAAGTCCGCCGACGGGCAGCAGCTGCTCAAGCCGTCGACCGACAACCGCGCCGTGCCCGCCCGCCCGGCCAATCCGGACGCGTTGCCCGAAACCGATCCCCTGCACTGGTACGACATGGAATGGGCCGGCTGGAACGCCGACAAGTCAGCGGTGCCCAAGTCGCCCAAGACCGGCGCCATAGGCAAGAAGATCATATTCATCGTCCATGGCGACCACCCCTGGACCACGGCCTGCACCACCGGCGCCCAGAAAGTGGCTACCGCCTACAACATGGAATTCAAGCCCATGTCACCGAACTGGGACCTGGCCGTGCAGAACCAGATGATCGACCAGGCAATCAACGAGAAGCCTGACATGATCCTGCTCATACCCCTCGACGCCAAGACCGCCCCCCAGCAGGCCCGCAAGATCAACCAAGCCGGCATACCCCTCATCCTGTTCAGATCGGAAGAG
>JBFZES010000395.1:0-9277 GCA_041306725.1 Spirochaetaceae bacterium
TGGCCCCGTCCGGAGCGCCGTCGGTACGCCCAGCCTAGAGCCGGGCAGGTTTGGGCCGGACAGGCTCGGGCCGGACCCTATGGTCCCGCAGGTGGCAATCGCGGTCCAGGACAGCTTCAACTAGGCGGGTTTGCGCCCCCAGGCGGCGAGTATAGGCGTATAGGTAAATCGGCCGGGATTCCTGAAAAATGCCATGAAGTCTTCTTGGAATTCCTCGACGCTCGCGTAGCCTGGCAGCTCTATAGGCAGGTTGCGCGACAGGGTCTGTATTTTTTCACCCCAATTGTACTCATCCACTTCCTTGAGTTCGCCGTATATCAGGTGATGGGCTCCCGCGGCCACCTTAATATCTTCGTAGCCTAAGCGATACAGGTGCGAATAGAGCTTGCGCCCCGCGTAAGGATCGAAATTGGCCTTGGCCTCAAGCTGGGCTATAGCGGAGCGAAAGGCAGCCTCAAGGCGCGGGCTCATGCCGTAGTGGCTCAGGCAATTGTAGTCAAGGTCTACGAGGCAGAGTATGCCGCCTTCGGAGAGCAGGGCTCCCGCGTTACGTACGATATCGAAGCTCTCCTCTCGGTAATACTCCAGCGCGAAACGCATCCACGCGAAATCGAAAGCGCCGAATCCTTCGATAGGCTTTAGGAAATTCCGCGTGTCGAAGGCGGTGCTTTCGTTGCCGTAGCGCTCGCGAGCCCGATCTATGCGCTCGGCGGAGGCGTCCAAGCCGAGCGCGTAGCCGCTGTCGCCCACGATGGAGGCAAGGATAGAGGTGGTAAGGCCGGGCCCGCAGGCAAGGTCCACGGCGCGCATGCCCTCGGCTAGGCCCGCGCGCCGCGCGAAGTCGTCGACGATGGTTACATCGGTCTTGAGCTCGAGGCGCTTATACTCGGCCTCGCTCTCCATTATGTAGTTCGCAGCCATGGATCCTCTTTACGGGCGTACAAGCCAGGTGCCGTGCTGCGTCGATCGTACGGGCTTCTCGCCGTGGCTGTCAAGAAATTTCGGCTGAGAACTCCGGATAGAGATAACGCTTGATCTTCATCGTGGCGGTCTTTTCGAAGGGCTGTTCCTGCAGCACGATGCGCGCTATGCGCGAAAACGACGCTAGCCGCGCGTTCGTGGCGGCGCGGAGGCTGGCGAGGAGGCGCTCGGTCTCGTCGGCCGCGGCGCGGGAGGCGTCGCGCACGGCCGCCTTGGCCTCGTTGAGCAGGGCCTTGGCCCGCTCATTGAGCACGACCATGGCCACGAGGGCGCCATCCTTCGCCGCGTACACCAGGGCTTCCTCCACGAGGCCGCTGGAAGCCAGCGTAGACTCTATCTCCTCAGGATAAATATTCTCCCCCGATGGCCCCAGTATCATGGCCTTGAGCCTGCCTTTTACGTAGAGCATGCCGTCCTGATCGTATGCTCCCAGGTCTCCGGTGCGGAACCAGCCGTCGGCGGTGAATACAGCCTGGCTGCGTTCGCTGTCCTTATAGTAGCCTTGCATGACATTGGGGCCGCGCACCTGTATCTCGCCTTCAAGCTCATCGCGTAGCGCCGCTACGGTGCCCGCGTGCTCGGCGTCCAAGGGCGGCATGATGCGTACCGATACGCCTTCCAGCGGCCTGCCGGTTGAGCCTAGGCGGGTCTTGCCCGGCACGGCCGCGGCTACTAAGGGCGCCGTCTCGGTAAGGCCATAGCCTATAGCGTAAGGGAAGCGCGATCCTAAGAGGAAGCTCTCCACGTCTCGGGCGAGGGCCGCCCCGCCTATGCCTAAGAAGCGTATGGAGCCGCCGAAGGCAGCCTCGAGCTTCTTGCCTGCCGCCCGAACGGCCAAGGCCCTGGTAGGGGCGAAGCGGTAGAGGGGATGGGTTCGCAGCTTCGGTTCCACCCTGGCGCGGTACAGCTTTTCTATGATGAGGGGCACGATCACCATGACCGTAGGCTTCACCGCGAGCAGGGCCGCGGCCAGAACCGGCGCCGTGGGAGGCTTATCCAGGTAAAAAACGTTGCAGCCCTGGTAGAGCGGGGTCAATAGGCCCATCGTGCTTTCAAGGGTGTGGGCTAGGGGCATCACCGAGAGTACCCGGTCGTCGGATCGAAGCGGAAATACCTGGCTGGTAGCGATGACGTTAGCCACGATATTGCCGTGGCTGAGCATGACGCCTTTGGAGTTGCCCGAGGTGCCCGAGGTATAGAGCACGCAGGCAAGGTCCTCGGCGGATACGCCGTCTCCGGGCAGGCTTGCCGCGCCTTCCGCTATGGCTCTCTGGAGCCGTACGCCGTTTTCGATGAGCTCTATGCCGGCCCCTGCCATGCTGTCCACCACGACGCGGCTTATGCCGGCGTCGAGCTTGCTTAGCTTGCCTAGGGTCTTTTCGCTTACGCAGGCTATGCGCAGTCCCGCGTGCTCGGCCACGTTCGCTATCTGCTCAGGCAAAAAATCCACCAGCACGGGCACCGCGACCGCGCCCGCTAGGGCTATGCCGAAATAAGCGCTAACCCACTCAGGGCGATTCTCGCAGAGCAGCATGACGCGATCGCCGGGTTTCACCTTAAGGCTTATGAGTAAGCGCGAGAAGCGTCGCGCTTCGCACAGGAGTTCGCCGTATTCGTACGCGGGGCTCAAGCCGCCTTCGCTAACGCGGGAAAGGGCGGTGTGTCCCCCAAAGGCCTTGGCGGCGTGGGCTAATAGGGCGGGTAGGGTGAGCGTATCGAGCGTGGCCATGGTATACTCCTTGCGGCCTCAAACGGACGCAGGACAATCATAGCATTATGCTCATAATTATACTAGACAGAAATAAAAATTGTGTCAAAATACAATCGCGCGCAAGGTTTCAGCTTGAGGATGCGGAGGCTACGGGAAGCCAGGGCTTAAGGTGCCTGGGTTTGCTATCCGCGCTGTCGCGGTAGGGCCCCCGATACGCCAAAGGCATGAGGGCGGCTATGGAGGCCATGATATCGTCGGCGATCTCCTGCCGTACCGTCTTGGTCACGCTGCCTTCGGCCTCGATAATATAAGGAGCGCCAACCCGTACATGGATGGCGGGCCTCTTGAAGCGCTTAAGCATAGGCCCGAAGTCCTCCGCGCCCCAGTGGGCCACCGGCCATATAGGCGCGCCGGCTTTCTGCGCGAGCATGGCAACGCCGGCCTTGCCGCGCTTTAACACGCCATCGCGGCTTCGCGTGCCTTCTGGCGCCAGGCCGAGCACGCCTCCCCCGCCTATCCAGTCAAGGCAGCGCTTAAAGGATTCCGTGTCCACCCCATCGCGGTCTATCGGTATGGCGTTCCATATTTTGGCGAAATACCAGTAGAGGGGGCTGCTCAAGTTTTCCTTCTTGCTTAAGGCGGCCAGGGATGGCGAGGCGGCGAAGGTTGCTACGAGTGGCGCTTCGAGGAAGCTTATGTGATTCATGACGATTAAGGCCGGTCCCCGGCGCGGAAGGGCCTTCATGGCTCCTACATCCATCCTGCACAGCAGGCGGAATATGCCCCGTATAAGGGCGTTTACTACTATGGCGTCTATTCTCATGGCCTTGCGTCTCTCCTGCGGCGGGCATACGCGCATCGATAGCGAGCGGCTGCCAAAGCATCATACGCTGAATGCCGGACTTTATCTATGCGCGCGCGATACGCCCGGCGCTTGACAGCGTTAAGCGACTAGCATAGCCTGCCGTCTATGATTGCGCAAAATATCAAAGTGCGGCGCTATGGGGCGGGCTTTAAGCCCTATGACCTCATTAACGTGGCTATGCTTGTCTTGTTCGCGTTTTTTTCCTTTCTGTGGCCGAATACGCCGGGATCCTCGCTTGGCGGCCTCATGCCGCGCGGCTATCTCGTAGGCTTAGGCTTCGCGCTGCTCGCTATCGCCGTGCTCGTCCTGGCTCCCCGAGATTACCAGCGCGCGCCTTGGCTGATACGCTTCGTGCGCGCTTTCTACCCGCAGGCGATCTTCGGCTTTTTTTTCATGGAGGCCATAAAGCTTTCAGCCTTGGCGCTCGGCGGGCGATCCCATGACGGTTTTTTCGCGGGCCTGGACCTAGCGATTTTCGGTATGCAGCCCGCCGTCGAATTTTCCGCCGCGCTCAAGCACCTGCCCTGGTGGAACGAACTCATGTTCGGCGCGTATTTCTCCTATTATGTAATCCTGGCAGTCACGCCCTGGCTGCCCTGGCTGCGCGGCGACGAGCGGGAGGCCGAGCGCGAGATATCTTTACTCTCCGCGTATATGCTCATAATGTTCAGCTTCTATGTGTTCTTCCGCGTTCAGGGACCCAAGTACTGGGTGCCCGAGCTATTGGCCTCTGGCTACATGGATTTTGACGGCGGGCCGATAACGGATTTCATGCGCGGCATATTGAAGGGCAAGGTGCTTTCCGGCGCCGCCTTCCCTTCTACCCATGCCGCCGGTTCTTTGATACTCTGCTTTTTTATCGCTAAGACCACGCGGCCGCTTCTGCCGCTCTATGGCCTTATTGTATTCCTCATATGCCTTTCCACGGTATACATACGGGCTCATTGGGCAATCGATATAATCGCGGGCCTGGCTATCGCTATCGCGCTCATGCCTGTAGTCGGGCTCATACATCGCCGGCTGAGCCGCTATTGCCAAAGCCTTGGCTAAGGTCGCTTACACGTACGCTGCGCCGCCAGAGGCTTATCATTGCCTTGGCCTCGCGCCCGGTAGTATCTTGCTTGAGTCTCTCGAACATAGCTAAACCATGGAGGCGAAGCCTTGACCATACCGAGCATCGAAGAAATCATAGCCCACGACATCGAAGAGCTGCGGGCTTGCCCTCAAAAGCTGGACTGCGCGCATTGCGACCAGGAAATTTGCGTTATGGTCGCGTCGGTAGCCGATTTCCCTTCCGAATACGGGAATTTCCGCATCATTGGCTTCGTTAACAACATCGACGGCAAGGATCATATCGTCATACTCAAAGGCGAGCTTGGCGACGGCGAGCAGGTCCTGACGCGCATACATTCCGCCTGCCTTACCGGCGATTCCTTGGGCAGCAAGCGCTGCGATTGCGGCCCCCAGCTGCGGCACGCGCTCATGCGCATAGAAAAAGAGGGCAGGGGCATAGTGCTGTATCATCAGGAAGAGGGGCGCGGCATAGGCTTGGTGAACAAGCTGCGTGCCTACGCCTTGCAAGACAAGGGCTATGATACCTACGACGCCAATATCGCCTTAGGCTTTAAGGCCGATGAGCGCGAGTACCGCGTGCCCGCGGCCATGCTCAAGAAGCTCGGGGTAAGGAGCGTGAGGCTCATGACCAATAACCCGGAGAAAATAGCGGCGATAGAAGCGGAGGGCATAGCCGTTACCGAGCGCGTGCAGCACGAGCTTCCTACCCATGAGCACGACCGCAAGTACCTTGAGACTAAGAAGGAGCGCTTCGGCCACTTCCTCGCCCTTGACCATGTCGTAGGGGAATGAGCCAAGGCGCGAGGCCGTATTCAGCGCGCCGTTAACGCGAGAGCTCAGCCGAAGCGCTTGTACATGAATTTCCTATAGGGCTTCTTGAACCAGGGTATGCCGTTGAAAATGTCGCCCCAGAGGTCGTAATAGTCGCGCTGGCTTATTATCCTGCCGTCTTCATGGAGGGTGAGCACGGTAGATCCGTATACGGGCGTGCTGGGAAATTTATCGAACATCATGGTCATGGTCCACTGCATGAATATCGTGTTGCCGCTCTGAGCCGTGGCATGGATGTCCATGCGCAGTTCCTTGCAGCGCTCGGTAAGCCTTTCGCACAAGGCCTTAAATTCCGCTATGCCCTCTAGCCGCTGTATGGAATCCTGAAACACTATGTCGGGATGGTAGTAGGGGTAGGTATGGGACCAGTCGGGTTTTCCCTGGGTATTGTAGGTCTTCGACCAGAGTTCCTGCACCGTGGCCGCCGTAAGGGGGCCGGGCGCTATGCCATAACCAGGAGAGTCCGTAGGCTGTTCCGCCCCTCCGCCTATCCCTGGTGCCGCGGCTTCCCGCCGTTCATCGCTGTAATCCTGCATGGTTAAATAGCTTAATGGTAAACGGCCTCAAGGGCAAGCCGCGGGCCCTAAGGAGGAGGCGCTACGCTTGACAGCTCAAGCCTGCCGTACGATAGTGCCTTAAGCCGGCGATACGCAGCCGGACCTTAGGAGGAACGATACCATGAAGAAAGTCGCAGCCTTAATACTAGCCGCTGTCCTGATCGCGGGATTCGCCTCGTGCGCAAAGCCGGCCGATGCCCGGGGCGCCGCGCAAGGGGAGGCCCAGGCGAGCTCGCCGGGTATGCCCGACCTCAAGGGCAAGACCATTATTGCCGTTACCGAGAACGCCTATACGCCCCTTAACTTCGTCGATCCCAAGACCGGGCTATCGGTGGGTTGGGAGTACGATGCCGTAAACGAGATAGCCAGGCGCATAAACGCCAAAGTCGATTGGAAGCTTGCCAGCTGGGACCTGATGATACAGTCCGTACGGGATGGCCAGTTCGACGTGGGTATGGACGGAATAACGATAACCGATGAGCGCAAAGCCCAAGTCGATTTCTCCGATCCCTACATGGTATCGCAGCAATTCATGCTGGTACGCGCCGATGAGGCGCGCTTTAGCGATGCCCCGACCTTTGCCGCGAACAACGCCTTGCTCGTGGGGGCCCAGGCAGGCACCACGAACTTCTACGTGGCCGTGTACGAAGTGCTCGACGGCGACGAGCAGAACAAGCGCATAAAGCTTTTCGAGACCTTTGGCGCTACCGTGCAGGCCCTCCTGTCGGGAGACGTCGATACGGTGCTCATGGACGCCTCCTCTACCAAGGGCTTCATTGGGGCAAACCCAGGCAAGCTTAAGACCATAGGCGGGGCCTTGGGTACCGAGGAGTTCGGCTTTATCTTCCCGCCCGGATCGGAGCTCGTTGCTCCCTTTAACGCAGCCCTGGCCGCGATGAAGGCCGATGGAACGCTTGAGCGATTGAACACGAAATGGTTCTTCGAGTACCAGCCTTAGGCTCTTGCCGCCCATGAAACGAAAGCGGACGCCATCAATCCTGCGCAAACTGCCTTGGTGGCTCGTCCTGCTCGCCGGCCTCGGGGCGATAGCCCTGGGCGCCGCCCTTACGGACGCTTCATACCGCGTTATCTTCGGCGCCGTAGCAAAGGGCTTTGGCGTTACCTTGGGCGTGGCCGTCGTGTCCTACGCGGCTTCTATATTCCTCGGGCTCTTCCTGGGGCTAGCCCGCGCGTCTCGGCTACGACCGCTCCGCGAGGCATCCACGTTCTATATAGAGCTGGTGCGCGGGCTTCCCATGCTCGTCATCCTCTATTATATAGCCTTCGTCGGCGCCCCAGCGTTGGCGGGCATACTCAATTCCCTGCTATCGCCGCTCATACGCCTTGGCGCCATAGAAGCCTTCGGTTCCCGCAGCTTTAGCTTCGCCACGCGCGCCGTGCTCGCCCTTACCCTGGGCTACGCCGCCTTTATCGCCGAGATTTTCCGCGCGGGCATAGAGAGCGTGGACAAGGGGCAGGTAGAGGCCGCGTATGCGCTGGGCATGAGCCATCGGCAAGCCATGTTCCGCGTTATACTGCCGCAGGCGGTGCGTAATGTCCTGCCCGCCCTCGCCAACGAGTTCGTGGCCATCATCAAGGATTCGGCGCTCGTATCGGTGCTCGGCGTCCAGGATATCACCCAAATCGGCAAGGTGTACGCCGCGAGCACCTTTAAATTTTTCGAAACCTACAATGTCGTCGCCTTCTTCTACCTCTGCCTTACGGTAAGCCTGTCGTTGCTCGTGCGCGCGCTCGAGCGCAGGCTCAAGCGGGAGTCGGGGCGATGAGCGCCTTTATACGCATCATCGACGCGGTCAAGACCTTCGGCGACCCCGAGCGCGGCGGCGTGCGGGCCTTGGACGGCGTCTCCCTTGAAGTGGCCGCGGGAGAGGTCGTGCTCGTGATAGGCCCTTCGGGCTCGGGCAAGAGCACGCTGCTGCGTGCCGTGAATAGGCTCGAAACGCTCGATTCAGGCGATATATGGATAGGAGAGGACCATGTGAGCGCCAGGCGCGCTGACCTGCGCCGCATACGCGAAGGTGCCGGCATGGTATTCCAAAGCTTCAATCTCTTCGCCCATATGACGATACACGAAAACGTATGGCTCGCGCCGCGCATAGTGCGCAAGCTTCCTCGCTCCGTCGCCAAGGATCAAGCAGCGGCCATTCTCAAGAGGGTGGGGCTTGGCGACAAACTCGATAAGTATCCTCGCCAGATTTCAGGCGGGCAGCAGCAGAGGGCGGCTATAGCGCGGGCCCTGGCCATGGATCCCAAGGCTTTGCTCTTCGATGAGCCCACGTCGGCGCTTGACCCTGAAATGATCAAGGAAGTGCTCGACGTTATGACCGGGCTTGCCGACGAAGGCATGACCATGATGGTCGTGTCGCATGAGATGGGCTTTGCGCGCGCGGCGGCGGACCGCGTCGTATTCATGGATCTAGGCAAGGTCGTGGAGCAGGGATCGCCCGAAGAGCTCTTCAGCAGCCCTAAGGAAGAGCGTACCCGCGAATTCATTAAGCATATACTGTAAGGGAGGAGCGTATGGCCAAGGCTTTGGTGTACCAGACCGATTTCGGCACTTCGGACGGCGCGGTGTCCGCCATGTACGGCGTAGCGCTCAAAGTCGACCCAGGCCTCGCCATATTCGACCTTACCCACGACATACCCCAATACAATATCTGGGAAGCCTCCTACCGCCTCGTACAGACCGTACAGTACTGGCCAGAGGGCAGCGTTTTCGTATCGGTGGTGGATCCGGGAGTGGGCAGCTCGCGGCGAAGCGTAGCCGTGCGCACGAAAGGCGGTCAGCTCATCGTAACGCCCGACAACGGCACGCTCACCCACGTGAAGCTGCTTTTAGGCATAGCGGAGGCGAGGCTGCTCAAGGAAGATAGCCATAGGCTATCGGGCTCCGAGCTGTCCTATACCTTCCATGGCAGGGACGTCTACGCCTATGCCGGCGCGCGCCTCGCCAGCGGCCAGCTTGCTTTCGAGGAGCTTGGCGAGGCTATAGAGCCCGAGTCGCTAACCGAGCTTCCGCACGTCCCAGCCACGCGGAAGGGCGACGCGCTTGAGGGCACCATAGACGTGCTTGACGTGCGATTCGGCAGCCTTTGGTCCAACATTCCGCATTCCCTGTTCATAGGCTTGGGCGTGGACTATGGCAAGCGGGTAGAACTTTCCATCCGCAACGATACGCGGGAGCTGTATCGCAATACCATGGTCTACGCGCGTTCCTTTGCCGAGAGATCGGAAGAG
>JBFZES010000396.1:0-4984 GCA_041306725.1 Spirochaetaceae bacterium
TCGACAAAAGCCTGCTAATTGCTTTTCCTGACGAGCTTACCGCTCTGTATAACCAAATCGATGCAAATTATGCATTGAAAGTTAAAGCGACGTCAGGTGCAAACGATGATACCGAAATAACGTTAATTCGGTATGTAGAGCCTGTGCCTCTATCGTCATTTAATGAATTTTCATTTTTTATAAAAAGAGAAGATACTGGTACTAATCCTAGGCAAACATTACTCAGCCTCTATGTGGACAAGGGCGGGATCCCCGGCGACGGGGGCTTATCGGTGGAGGCCATAGCGCTGGACGGCCTCTCGGATTGGACCAAGATAAGCCTGCGCCTCGACCCGGCCCTGCCCACGATTACGCGCACGGACCTAAGCGGCGCGGTCACCACGCTTGGGCTGGGCGCGTACCAGCCCTCGGCCGCGCCCTCCCGCATCCTCATATCGATTTCGGGCCTAGACGACGGCGAAGTAGTGTGGATAGACGAGCTCATCATGCGCGAAGCCGACGAAGGCCTTGCCTTGCTGGGCTCCGCGGCTTTCAGCATGGGCGACGAGCGGGCGGATAAGCCCCTCTTCGTATCGCTGGAAAGCCGCGGGCAGCTGTCAGGCTCAGGCGGAGAGGCCGAATCACTCAAAGCCTCCATCGCCGGATCGCTCGCCGCTGGCTTCAGCCTCGGGCCCTCCCAATGGCGCCTGAGCCTATCGCCCAGCTACGCCGACGGCCAGGGAGCGCTGGGGGCGGGCTATTCGCTCTACCTGCCATCGCGCGGCGCGCCAACGGGCCTCTACGACGAATACTCGCGCGACGCCGCCTTGGGCCGCTACGCGCGGAGCCTAGGCGGCGCGCTATCGCTGGGCAGCGGGGCCTTCGGCTTGAGCGCGCTCTTGAATAGCCAGGAAGAGGCTGAGCGTTTCTCCCAATCCTGGTCCATGGATGCCTCCGTGTCGGATTACCTTAGCCTGAAGGCCGGAGCGGCCCTGCGTTTGGCAAGCGGCCAGCTCGGCGGCATGGACATCGCCGACGCCTGGATGGCCTCCTGGGGCCTGGCCCTGCCGGCAGACGAGAGCCAGGCGCTTTCGCGCTCGCTTTCGGCCTCGGCAGGGATACTCGATGGCATGCTTGAGCTCAATACGAAGCACGAGTACGCGCACCCGAACGCCGCGAGCGAAAGCTCCTCAAGTTCGCTTAGCGCCCGCCTAGGCTATGCCTTCGAGGCTGGCCGCCTGGAATGGGAGCCCTATTACCTGCGTGCTACGGCGGCGAGCGAGGCATCAGGCAGCGTTTCCTTCGCGGAGGATGGCGCGGAACTCGGCGATTTTTTCGGCCGTTCCGGCACGCTCTGGGCTTCCATACCCCTCGCCGAGCTCTTCCTCGCCGCGCCCGCGGACTACTGGGAAGAAGCCTACGCGGGCAGCCAAAGCGCCAGCCACGCGAATACCCTCGGCATAAAGGCTTCGCGGCCCATAGGCTTCGGGCTTGTGGATTTCTGGCTGCCAAGCGCGGCGGGGCTCTCGTATACGCGGAGCTTCGAATTATCGCAGGATATACGCAGCGAGAAGCGCAGCCTGGCCGTGGAACTGAAGGGCGGCTCGGCCAATCTCTTCGGCCGCAACGGCGTAAAGCCCATGCTCACGAGCGTGGAATTCGACGAGTATTCGTCGAGCGCCGATCTCTTGCTGACGAGCTACGCTTCAGACGGCGCGCTGCTTCCCGGCCTAAGCCTGCGCCATAGCCTCGCCTTCGAGGGCGGCTCAGGCTGGCAGCTCAACGCTACCAACCGCTTTTTCTGGGAACAGGGCAGGAGCGCCCTGCGCTGGTCAGAGGGCTTGAGCCTAGCCTTGACCACGCGGCCAAGCGCGGGCTGGTTCGACAGGCTCGTACGCGTAGTATTGCCCCTGGAGCGGAAGCCCGAAGAAATGGAAGACGAGCCGGGCAGCATAGCCTTTTGGCTACAGGACATATTCAGGCGCAGCCCGGCGCTCAGGGAAAGCTGGAACCTCGAGTTAAAGCTTGCCCAGGCCGACGAGCTTCTGGCCCCGCTCATCATAAGCGCGGGAGGGAGCTACGAGACCCGCCTTATACAGGCGGGCAGCCTTTCGCTGGGCTTCAAGCTTGCCTTGGAGCAGAGCGTAAGCATTAACGACTCTACGGCGCTCTGGGGCGGTTCGTATGAAATTATCCTCGATGCCAAGGTCGTCTTCTAGTTGACATCGTTTTTTAGCCTGCCCTATAGTTCACCCCATGAAACGAAGACTAGTAACCAGCGCCCTGCCGTACGTAAACAACGTTCCCCACCTGGGCAACCTCATACAAGTGCTGTCAGCCGACGTGTTCTCGAGGGCTTGCCGCCTTCGGGGCTACGACACGCTCTATGTATGCGGCACCGACGAATACGGCACCGCCACCGAGACCAAGGCGCAGGAGGAGGGCGTAAGCCCCGCCGCATTATGCGCCCGCTTCCACGAGCTGCACAAAGGCATATACGCCTGGTTCGGCATAGCCTTCGATAAATTCGGCCGCACCAGCACCCCCCAGCAGACGGAAATAGTGCAGGGGCTCTTCAAGGATCTCGACGCGGCCGGCTTCATCAAGGAAGAGACTATAGAGCAGCTCTATTGCGATTCCTGCGAGCGTTTCCTTGCCGACCGCTACGTGCGCGGCATATGCCCCCATTGCGGCTATGACGACGCGCGGGGCGACCAATGCGAGCACTGCGGCAAGCTCCTGGACCCTACCGAGCTTAAGGAGCCCAAATGCTCTAGCTGCGGCGCCAAGCCCGCGCCTCGGGCCACGAAGCATCTGTACATAGACCTGCCCGCCATACGCCCGCGCCTGGAGGCGTGGATAAAAGAGGCGAGCGTGAAGGGCTTCTGGGCGAACAACGCCGTGCAGATGACCCAGGCGTGGATACGCGACGGCCTAAAGCCCCGCGCCATCACCCGCGACCTAAAATGGGGCATACCCGTGCCCAAGCCCGGCTTTGAGAACAAGGTATTCTACGTGTGGTTCGACGCGCCCATAGGCTACCTGTCCATAAGCGCCGTGGCCGGAGAAGAGCAGGGCTTCGATTGGAAGGGCTGGTGGATGGAGCCTGATAAGGTAGAGCTCTATCAGTTCATAGGCAAGGACAACATTCCTTTCCATACCGTCATCTTCCCCAGCACCCTGCTTGGCAGCGGCAGAAGCTGGACTATGCTTCACCACATGTCCAGCACGGAGTACCTCAACTACGAGTCGGGCAAATTCTCCAAGAGCAAGGGCGTGGGCGTATTCGGCACCGACGTCATGGAAACCGGCATACCCGCCGACGTATGGCGCTTCTACATATTCTATAACCGCCCCGAGAAGAGCGACTTCACTTTTACCTGGGGCGATTTTATGGACAAGGTGAACGGCGAGCTCATCGGCAACCTTGGCAACCTGGCCAACCGCACGCTCTCCTTCATACAGCGCTTCTACGACGGCGCCATACCCGCGGGCAAGCCCGACGAGGCCTTCTGGAAAGAAGTGCGCGCGCTGGAAGCTCAGGCCGAGGCTCAGCTTGAGCGGGCCGAGCTTCGCGACGCGTTCAGGACGGCCTTCCAGATAGCCGACCTGGCCAATAAGCGCTTCCAGGCCGCCGAGCCCTGGAAGGCGCGCACGAGCGAGCCTGAGAAGGCGGCGAGCCTGCTGTCCGACCTCTGTTACGTGCTCCGCGACCTAGCCATCATCATGCACCCCTACATGCCGCAGGCTATGGATAAGCTGGCGTCCTTCTTCGGCCTCCGCGTTGGCTCGGCGGCCGGCGATAAAGCCGGCATGCTTTCATGGAAAGACCTCGGCAGCCTAAGCGGGGTCGAGCGCGTCGCCGAAAGCGCGGTGCTCTTCCAGAAGCTCGAGGCCGACGCTATAGCCGAACTCCGCGATCGTTATTCGGGTTCCCAGAAAGAGCGCGCCCAGCGAGACGCCGATGCCAAAGGCGCGAAGGAAGCCAAGGAAAAGGTTCCGACAGGCGGGCAGGGCGCACCCGCCGCCCCGAAGCCCGAAGGCAAGCCCGCGCCCGAGCCCAAGCCCGCGCCGTACGCGGACTTGCCCCTCGAGGAGCGCTTTAAAAAGCTCGTGGACCTGCGCGTGGCCGAGATAGTCAAGATAGAGCGGCACCCTAAGGCGGATAAGCTCTATATCGAGACCCTCGACGACGGCTCGGGCGCCGAGCGCGTCATAGTGTCCGGCCTCGTGCCCTTCTATAAAGAGGAAGAGCTCTTGGGCAAGCGCATCATACTCGTCAATAACCTTAAGCCCGCCAAGCTGCGCGGCACCGAGAGCAGGGGCATGCTCCTTGCGGCCAGCGTGTCCGGCGCCGAAGGCAAGGAAACCGTCGAGGTGCTCACGGCGCCCTGGGCGGCGCCCGGCACGCGAGTGATCCTGCCCGGACAGGACGCCAATGCGCCCTCTGAGGCGGAGATCGACGTGGACGCCTTCTTCTCCGTGCCCTTGCGGGCGCTGGACCACGTAGCCGTGACGGGCTCTTCGCCTCTGCAGGCCGATGGGCGCAGCCTGCGCACGGAGCGCGTGGCAGAGGGCGAAATAGGCTGAGCGGCATGCGCATTACGCAGGCGGACGCGGGCGCCTTAGCCTCATCCGCCTTTTTGCAGTCCTCGTTTTGGGCCGCGTTCAAGGCCTCCTTCGGCTGGAAGGCCCTAGCCTTCAGCTTCCAGGCTGAGGCCGACCTTCCCCCGCGCAGCCTATCAGTGCTCGTTCGGCGCTTGCCCCTAGGGCTGTCCTTCGCCTACGTGCCGCACGGGCCCGATATCGATACGCCGGCCCACGAGCAGGGCCCCTTGCTCGCCGCCTTGGGAAAAGGGCTACGGAAGGAACTGCCGCCGGGCTGCCTGTTCCTGCGCTTCGATCCGGCCTGGCACGAATCCGAAGCGACCGCTGCCGACGCATCCGCAGCCGACGCATCCGCGGAGCGGGCGGCAGATGCGCCCGGAGCCGTAGGGCCGGCGGC
>JBFZES010000397.1:0-9818 GCA_041306725.1 Spirochaetaceae bacterium
CGAGACGCGGTGCTAGGCTCCCTTAATAGCTGGATAGACGCTCGCGTGGACGATGTATCAAGGGTAGCGCTGGATATTGAGTCTCTTGCCGCTGAAGGCGCTAGCCAGACAGCTTTTTCCAAGCGTTTCGCCGCAATGGTGGGTACGGGATCGCTATACACCGACTTCTTCCTTACCGACGCGTCAGGCTTGGTCGTTGCCAGCCGGGCGGACGCGATAAGCCGCGCGGTTAATGTAAGCGATCGCGACTATATACGGGAAGCCTTGAGCGGTCGCAGCTACGTAAGCGGCATATTCGAAGGCCGCATAAACGGCTCGCTCATTTTCGCTATCAGTATGCCGGTGTATTTGGGCAATGGCCACGGCGCGCTCGCGGGCATCGTATCGCTTAAAAACCTGGTAGCTATCGTGGATACCCTCAATTTTAGCGCCATGGGCAGCGCGCTCCTGCTCTCCGGCGACGGGAGCATACTTGCTGATCCCATTGAACCCGACGGCGCCAGCCTGGCCGGCCCTTCCCTCGATCGCTTCATACGGAACAAGAGCGGATCGGCGCTCTATGCTAATCACCGCGGAGAAGCCGTGGTGGGCGCGTGGGGCCGCGTAGAGAGGCTTGGCCTGGTGTTGCTGGTGGAGCTGGACAACGATCAGGCCCTCGCGCCGCTCTACGATCTCCTGCGTTTCGCCGGCATCATTTCGGCGGCCGCCCTTCTGGCTATGCTTTTCGTCGTGTATGGCTTCTCGAAGGGGCTCGTGAAGCCTATACGCGCCCTCGTCGAGGTGGCGCAAAAAATAAAGGCCGACGAATACCGCTCCCTGCTCGTCATGCATACCGGTACCGAGCTGGATGAGCTCATCGGCGCGTTTAACGACATGGCTAAAACCGTGCGTGAGCGGGAGGCAGGGCTTAAGGACAGCGCGTCGCGGGATAGCCTTACCGGTCTCTTCAACCACGGCAAGATCGAGGAATACCTGGATCTCGATATGAAGCGCAAGCGCCGCCTCGGCTTGCCCGTATGCTTCGTCATGATAGATATTGACCATTTTAAGGATATCAATGATAAATACGGCCATCAGGCCGGCGACGATGCCCTGAGGTCCTTGGCCGCGCTCATGCACGGGCTCGTGCGCGGCGCGGATATCGTAGGGCGCTATGGCGGCGAGGAATTCGCCGTCATACTCGACGCCAAGGATTGCCAGGAAACCGCCCTCTTCTGCGAACGCATGAGAACGGCGGTAGAGTCGGCGGTCTTCGACTGCGACGGACGCCCTCTGCGCTTCACCGTATCGCTCGGCTATGCCTGCGTAGCGCCGGAGAGCATGGACCACTTTGAGCTTATACGCCATGCGGACCATGCCCTGTACGAGGCTAAGAACGCCGGCCGCAATACCGTGCGCGGCGGCTGCTAGCGCAAAACCGCCAAGCCGAATATCCTGCTGCCGTAAGCTACCCTAAGGAGCGTTTCCCATGAATACCGACGGCTATGTGCTTAAGACCGTGCCCCTGCGCTTTAGGGGGGCCGATATGCGGCTTGAGCTTTCCCATGCGCTCTTCAGCTCCAACGACATTGACGCGGGCTCTAAGCTGCTGTTGAAGGCGGTAGCCAAGGCCGCCGATCCGGCGACTGTGGCATCCATACTCGATATAGGCTCGGGCGTAGGCGTACTGGGCATAGCCTGCGCCTTAGGCTACCCGGGCGCCGCCTTAAGCCTCCGCGACCGCGACGCGCTCGCCTGCGCCTTTAGCGCTCGTAACGCCAAGATCAATAAGCTGCGGCCAGAGACCGTGGATACGGCTCTGTTCCTTGAGGGGCTCTCGGGCACAAGCTACGACCTCGTGCTCTGTAACGTGCCTGCCAAGGCGGGCCCGCCGGTTTTGGACCGCTTCTTCCGCCAGCTGCCCGGCATAGTGAGCGCGCGGGGGCTGGCCGCCCTCGTCGTCGTCAATACCATAGCGGAAGCGGCGCGGGAAGCCCTGGCTTACGGCGGCGTCGAGCCTCAGGTGGCGGAACAGAGCAAGGGCCACACGGTTTTTATCGTACGAAGAGAGGGGCGGGACGACTTCAGGGAGGAGGCTGACGCCTTTGACGGCTACGCGCGGGGAGAAGTCAGCATGGAGCGGGGTCCGGGCAGCTCGCGCCGCTCTAATTACCGGCACAGGGGCTATTGGGGCCTCCCGGAATTCGACACGCCTTCTTTTGCCACGGTACTGGCCATGGAACTCGTGGAGGCCGGCGCGAGCGGCCTCCTGGCGCGCAGGGCCTGCGTCATCAATCCCGGCTCTGGGCGCCTGCCCTGCTTCATACGCGCCAGGCTCGGCGCCTTCGTGGAACTCTGCGGGCGCGACGCTTTGGCGCTTAAGGCCAGCGCGTCCAATCTTGCCCTCAATGGACAGGCTGGCCAGCCTGACGCGGCCCCGGCGGGCGCCGTAGCATGGCCCGAGGGGCTGCCCGAGGCCAGCTACGACCTCGTCGCCGAGTATGCCGACATAACGCCGCGCGTGGAAAGCTTCGAAGCCTCATGGCTGGCGGCGCGCCGGCTGCTTAAGCTGGGCGCCAGCTACGTGGCAGTCATGACGAGCGCCGACTTTGACCGCTTTGAGAAGCGCAAGCCTAAGGGCTTTGCCAAGCTGAGGGAAAAGAAGAAGAAGGGCTGGACCGCCGGCCTCTGGCGCCTCGATAGTGTCGATAAATAAAATGAAATTTCGCATGATGAAATAATCGCATTTTAACTCTTGCCGATAGGGCTTTTCGGGTATACAACGATAGGTGTCGCGCGCCGTTTGAGCGCGCGCGGCGCATAAAAGGAGTATCCCCATGAACCTCGACAGCATCAAGCATGCCCGCGTGCGCGCCTGGATAGAAGAAAACATCGAGATGTGCATGCCAGACGACGTGTATGTTTGCGACGGCGGGCAGGAAGAAGCCGACCGGCTCGCCGAGCGCCTCCTGCGCGCGGGCACCTTCAAGCGCCTGGAAAAGCGCCCAGGCTCGTATTACGTGGTGAGCGATCCCGGCGACGTGGCGAGGGTGGAGAACAATACCTTTATTTGCTCGCGCTTCCGCGAGGAGGCAGGCCCCACGAATAACTGGGCCGACCCCCAGGAGATGAAGGGCGAGCTCAGGCAGCGCTTCTTCGGCTCCATGCGCGGCCGCACCATGTACATCATACCCTTCAGCATGGGGCCCGTAGGCGGCCCCCTTTCCCATATAGGCATTGAGCTTACCGACAGCATATACGTGGTCTTGAACATGCGCATCATGACGCGCATGGGCGTAAGCGTGCTCGAGGCGCTGGGCCGCGACGGAAGCTTCGTGAAGTGCCTCCACTCCGTGGGCTACCCCCTTACGCCCGGCCGCCACGAGAAGCGCTGGCCCTGCGACGCGAACAACAAGTACATCGTGCACTTTCCCGAGGAGCGCGCCGTGTGGTCCTACGGTTCGGGCTACGGCGGCAATGCCCTCCTAGGCAAGAAATGCTTCGCCCTGCGCATAGCCAGCGCCATGGCGCGCGACCAGGGCTGGCTTGCCGAGCACATGCTCATCCTGGGCATAACGAATCCCGAAGGAGAGAAGAAATACCTGGCCGCCGCCTTTCCCTCTGCCTGCGGCAAGACCAACCTTGCCATGCTCGTGCCCACCTTGCCTGGCTGGAAGGTTGAGACCGTGGGCGACGACATAGCCTGGATGCGTTGGGGCGAGGACGGCAGGCTCTACGCCATCAATCCCGAGTCGGGCTTCTTCGGCGTGGCCCCCGGCACGAGCCTTAAGAGCAACCCGAACGCCATGAAGAGCATAGAGAAGAACGCCATTTTCACCAACGTGGCGCGCACGCCCGACGGCGACGTGTGGTGGGAGGGCATAGGCAGCGAGCCGCCCGAGGGGCTCATAGACTGGCACGGGGAGCCGTACAATCCTAATACCGACCGGCCCGCGGCCCATCCCAACGGCCGCTTTACCGCGCCCGCCGCGCAGTGCCCCGTCATAGACCCCGCCTGGGAGGATCCCAGGGGCGTGCCCATAAGCGCCATACTCTTCGGCGGCAGGCGCGCGGGCACCGTGCCCCTGGTGCACGAGGCCCTGGATTGGGAGCATGGGGTGTTCATGGGCTCCATCGTTTCCAGCGAGACCACGGCCGCGGCCGCGGGCGCCGTGGGCCAGCTCAGGCGCGACCCCTTCGCCATGCTGCCCTTCTGCGGCTACAACATGGGCGACTATTTCCATCACTGGCTGCGCATGGGCGAACGCACCGGCGTAAAGCATCCCAAATTCTATTACGTGAACTGGTTCCGCAAGGGGCCTGACGGTAAGTTCCTCTGGCCCGGCTTCGGCGAGAATTCCCGGGTGCTCAAGTGGATATTCGAGCGCTGCGACGGCGAGGGCGAGGCCGAGGAGACCGCCATAGGCTACGTGCCCACGCCCGCCTGCCTGGACCTTGACGGCCTGGCCGTATCCAAGGCGGCCATGCAGGAACTCCTGACCGTGCGCGAGGAGGAGTGGCTCGCCGACCTGCCCGGCATACGCATATTCTACGGCAGCTTCGAGGACGGCTTTCCCGAGCAGCTCATGGCCAAGCTCGAATGGATAGAGCGCCGCCTTCGGACTGGCTTTAATCCCAAGGCCAGCGCCCGCATAGCCTAGCCCGTAGCCGCGGTCTTCTCATTGAAGGGGCTGGCCCGCTCGAGCACGGCGCGCACCGTGGAGCCTTCCGCGCCATTGAGCCCCGGGTCCAGGGCGAGCAGGGCCTGGGCGTCGGCGCGGGCCTCTTCCAGGAGCTCGGCGTCTCGGAGGGGGTCGGCGAAGGTCAGGCGCAGCGCGCCCGCCTGGTCGGTGCCCGTTATCTCGCCGGGGCCGCGCATGCGCAGGTCCTCCTCGGCTATGACGAAGCCGTCGTTGCTTTCCTTCATGGCCATCACGCGCCGCTTGCCCTCGTCGCCCAGCTTCTCCGACCATACGAGGAAGCAATAGGACTGCTCCGCGCCGCGGCCCACCCGCCCGCGCAGCTGGTGCAGCGCGGCCAGGCCGAAGCGCTCGGCGTGCTCAACGACCATGCAGCTGGCCTGTGGCACGTCCACGCCCACCTCCACCACGCTGGTGGCCACGACGAAGGAGAGGCTGCCGTCGGCGAAGCCACGCATGGTGGCGCGCTTGTCCGCCTCGGCCAGGCGGGCGTGGATGAGGCCGCCCTTGAACTCGGGGTAGATATCGGCCTTGAGGCGTTCGTACATAGCCTCGGCGTCCTTGAGCTCCAGCTTGTCCGAGCGCTCCACCAGGGGATACACGAAGTAGGCGCGGCGACCGGCGGCCAACTCCCTGCGTACGAATTCGTATACCTTAGCCTCATTGCCCTCCTTGGCCAGGTGGGTAATGACGGGCTTGCGGCCCGAGGGCATGGTCTTTATGGTCGATACCGACAGGTCGCCGTATACGGTAAGGGCGAGGGTACGCGGTATGGGCGTGGCGCTCATCATGAGCATGTCGGGCCGCGAGCCCTTGGCGCCCATGGCCAGGCGCTGGAGCACGCCGAAGCGGTGCTGCTCGTCCACCACGACGAAGCGGAGGGCCTTGTAGGCCACGTCCTCGGAGAAGAGGGCGTGGGTGCCTATGACGAGGTCTATGTCGCCGGCGGCGAGGGCTTTCAGGAGGGGCTTACGGGCGGAGTCCGCCACGTTGCCCGACAGGAAGGCAAGGCGCACGCCCAGGGGCTCAAGGAGGCGGGCGGCGTTGTCGGCATGCTGGCGCGCCAAGAGCTCGGTAGGCGCGATTATGGCGGCCTGGCCGCCCGAGGCCACGGCATAGAGCGCGGCCATGAAGGCCACGAGGGTCTTGCCCGAGCCCACGTCGCCCTGCAAGAGGCGCGCCATGGGCCAGGGGCCGGCCATGTCGGCGGCTATGTCCTCCAGCGCGCCTTCCTGGTCGGCCGTAAGCGAGAAGGGCAGGCGCTCCTTGAGCGCTAGGGCCAGGCTTTCGTCGGCCTTGGGCCGCGTAAGCCTATCCTGCCGCCTGGCCAGAGAGCGGCGGCCCACCATGATCTGCAGGTAGAACAGTTCCTCGTACGAAAGCGCCTTGCGCGCCAAGGCTATGTCGGCTACGGCTTTGGGCTTATGGAGGAGGCGCAGCGCCTCGGCCTTGCGGATGAGGCCGCGCCGTTCGCGCAGGGAGGTCGGCAGCTCGTCGTCCACCGAGCCCCAGCGGGCAAGGGCCTGGCTTATGAGCCGGCGCAGGCTGCCCTGGCTCAAGCCCGCGGTAAGCGGATAGACGGGCAGCACGCCTTCGGGCGCAAAGTCGCCCTCGTCCGCGCGCTCGGCGTCGAAGGCCGAGGACTGCAGCTCGCCGAAGCGGTATTCAAAGCGGCCGAAGAGCCGCAGGCGCGACTCGAGCTTAAGGCTCTGCTCCAGGAAGGGGCGGTTGAAGCACACGAGGGCGGCGCGGCTGCCCGCCTCGTCCTCGACCCAAACTTTCAGGGTACGCATGCGGCCGAAGCCGAACCAGTCGTGCGCCACCACCCGCGCGAAGCAATTCACCGGCCCCTGGGCAAAGGCGGACAGCGGGCGCTTTTCCGCGCGGTCCTCGTAGTCCCGCGGCGGCAGGAGGAGGAGATCGGCCGCGCTATAGACGCCCAGCCTGGCCAGCCTGCCTAGGAGGGCCGGCCCCGCCCCTTTGAGTTCGGAGAGGGGCAGCTCAAGCTCGCGTACGAACAAGATAAGGCGCCTTAACGCCAAGCCGCCGCGGCCTTGAGCCAGGCGTAGAAGTCCAGGCCGTTCACCGGCTCGTCGGGCCTGAAGGAGCGTCCGTCGGGCAGGCTCATGATGCCCTCCTCAACCACGCCGAGCGTGGCGTCGAACCAGGGCGAACTTAGGGGCACGTCGGGCACGGGGCTCGCCGGCCGCGCGGCGTAGCGGGCGCTGTAGCGGCCGAGCATCTTTGCATCGCCCCGCGCCATGAGATTCCACAGGAAAAGCGCGGCGTCCCTGCGATACATGGGGTCTTTCTGGGCTACAGCGCCGCCGCTATACCAGCCGGATGCCTTGAGGCGCTCGAAGAGGACGCCGGGCGCCCAGCTAGCGCCGCCCGTTATCCAATCGAGGGCATTGGTCTCGCTCTGCGCCAGCACGGCCATGCCTAAGGCCGTCAGCTGTTCACGGTTGAGGTAGGCTGCCGAGCTCGCCGCCATGGTGGCGTCGGCCTCGCGCAGCGCGTAAGAGAGCTCCCGCATGGGCCCGTAGAGCAGGCTATAGTCGTCGGGCAGGAAGGGCAGGGAGGCGTCGAAGGCGGCCAGGGCCTCGCGGTGCCTGCCTAGGTCGTGCAGGGTGGCGCCCATCTCGGCGCGCAGGCGCTGCGAGCCGTCGGCGCTGAGCAGGGCGGCCTCCAGTTCCTTAAGCTTGTCGTTGTTGGTGCGCGCTAGGCGGGAGGCAACGACGGCTCCGTATTCGTCGCCCGGGTAGGCCGCCTTGGCTTCGGCGAGCCGCTTGGCCGCCTCGGAGCGCTCCCCGGCTAGGAGGGCGGCCTCGGCGGCGAGGCTTGAAAGGCGCGCGCGGTAGAGGGGGTCGGTGCTCGGCTTTTCAAGCAGTGCCTTGATATCGGCCCGAGCCTGCGCGAAGGCCGCCTGATCGGCCTTGGCCCTGAGGACGGTTAGCCGCAGTTCCAGCGCGGCCAGCTCTGCCGGGTCCCCGCCCGTTTCCGAATCGTAGAGCACGTCGCGCTGTATGGTGGCGCAGGAAGCCAGCGCGGCCAGTGCCAGGGCCAGGGCGGCCAGCCTAAGCCCCAGGCGGGCGAAGCGTTTGAAGGCCAAACCCAAGCGGATGCCGCCCCGTTCCGGGCGCGGCGCGATTCCCGTTCTATCGATCATGCTGTACTCCTTAGCCCCATGCCGGCCGGGGCATAACCCGTCAACGCTGCGCATAGGCGTGTATGGTATCGTCTATGCCGCGCGCGACGAGCTCGCGCCGGCCGTCGCCGTCTATGTCTATGAAAGCCGGGAGGCCCGCCCCCGATACGGGGAAGCCTTCGAGCGCGGCCAGGTCTCCGCCGTAGGCGTAGAGCGCGTCGCCGCCGCCGGCCAGGTAAATCTCCTCCCTGCCGTCGCCGTTCTCGTCGCGGGCCAGGATACGGGTGCCCGAGGCGGAGCCTCTCTTAAGCGGAGCCGAGCCGTACAGCTGCCCGTCCGAGCCTACCCGGTACAGGGTGCCTTCGGCGGACGCGAGGAAGAACGAGCGCCAGGCGGGAGCCCAGGCAAGCGCGGAGTCGAAGACGCCGTAGAGCCGCAGGGGGAAGCCCGGGGCCATGGAGCCGTCGGTAGCGAAGACGGACAGCTCTCCCTCTTCGCTTACCGCCGCTATGCGGGCGTCGGCTATGGACTGTCCGCCCGCGGGACCCGGTAGCGCGCCCGGAAGCGATGATGCCGCCCCGGCTATGACCGGCGGGGCGCTGGCTATGCCCGAGAGCGCCACGGGCCAGCCGGGTACGATGCCGCCCTCGCTGTCCAAGAGATAGAGCGCGCTGTCGAAGGAGCGGGGCAGGGCGGCCATGCCCCAGGGGGCCACCGTTGGCGCGTCGCGCAGCCTGGCGTGCAGCGCGTTGGAATAGCTTTGCCTGCCGTCGGCATCCACGAACAGGAGCGAGGACTCGCCCGATACGGGCACGGCCAAGCGCGACGCGCTCAAGGCGGGCGCCCCGGATACCGCCAAGCCGGTAACGAGGGGGAAGCCGGCCAGAGGCTCGAGCTTGGCGTCGCAGCGGTACACGGTGCCACGGGCGGAAACGGCCCATACGGCATCGATGACGCCGCCAGGCGCGTCCAGGGCCACCCAGGCCTTGTCGTCCAGCCTCAGTTCGGTAAAGGCGCCGGAGGCAAGGTCCATGGCCACGACGGAGCGATCGCTCGACCAATAGGCCATGGGCGAGCCGCTAAGGCTCATGCCCGCGATGGGGTCGGAATCCATGCGGCCGGGAGCCTTGACGGGGAAGCCCGCTATCTCAGCCAGCCCAACGGAAGGTGATGACGAGGCTGACAGCTCCAAGCGCAGGGAGCCGCCCGATAGCTTGAGGGAGGCTAAGCCCCTGCGGTAGAGCCTGAGCGCCTGGGTCAGGCCCTCTTGGCCGCGCAGGAAGAAGGGCACGCTGCGGTCAAGGTTATAGTAGAGCATAGCCGAGGATTCGGGGGATATGGCCGCCGCCGTTTCCTTCCAGCGCTCGGTCTTGACGAGGAGCTCTCCGGCGCGCAGCTCGGCCACGCAGCCGGCCAGGAGCTCGGCGCTGGAGCTCGCGTAGAGTATGCCGTCGTGCACCAGGTAAAAGGGCTCCACGAGCGTAATGCCCAGGCTCTCCAGGAAGGCCCTGAGCCAGCGAGGGAAGACGACGCGGGGCACGCGCACGCCGTCCACCACCGCGGAAAGGTCCCTGCCCAACAGCAGGGAGCCGAAGGCCTGGTCGAATACGCTTTTGCGCGCGCGCTCGTCGCCAACGCTGGCGAAGAATACCGGCGCGGGCCCCCGGTCGCTGCCGAACACGCCTAGCTCGTCGCCCATCCAGGAAAAAAGGAGGGCGTCTATGCCCATGCCTAAGGCCAGCTTAGCCGCGTCGTCCGCGGTTTGGTAAGCCGCCTGCGTGTCCGCGCCCAAGAGCGCCGAGGCCGCCTGCCAGAGCGTCGAGGGCGCGCCAGCCGCCAAGAGGCTGAAGTACGAGGCGGAGGCGGGTATGCGCGTAAGGCTCTGGGGCGTGCGCGAGCGCTTGTCGAAGAGGGCGCGCAGGCTCTCGTCGGATACGAGGTAGGGCAGCTCCATGGCCAGGCTCACGCGCTCATCCTTAAGGCCTAAGTCG
>JBFZES010000398.1:0-6626 GCA_041306725.1 Spirochaetaceae bacterium
ACGGGCACGAAGGGGCATACGTCTAGGGCGCCCATGCGCGGGTGGGCACCTTCGTGCTTGGCCATGTCGATGAGGCCTTTGGCGCAGGCTGCCGCGCGCACGGCCGCTTCCACGACCGGCCCAGGCTCGCCCACGAAGGTATATACGGTGCGGTTGGTATCCGCGCCGGGGTCTACATCGAGGAGGGTGACGCCGCCCACCGCGCGTATCGCTCCCGCTATGGCCTCGATGACCGCCCTATCGCGCCCTTCGCTGAAATTGGGCACGCACTCAACTAATTTTCGCTCCGCCATATAAACCCGCCTCTTTACTTTTTTGCCCCGCGAAACCCGGAGGCCCCGCGATGCGCGGCCGAGTATAGCACGGCCGGCAGGGCGAAGTGAATGCCGCCCTTTCGCCGGCGGCGCATCTATGCTAGCATTGAGGGGAAGGGGTACGCAGCAGGATGGCACAGCAGGGCTTGGCGGCGCAGTTCGATCCGTCGCGCAGGAAAACCGTTATTTACCTCTACAGCGCTATCGTAGGCGCGCTATCCGGCCTGATCATCGTGGCATACAGGATGGCCATCCATGAACTTGAAACCCTGCGACGGCTTTTAGCCCCTTTTGTTGCTTCCGGCGCGGGCGGAGCCCTGCTCTGGCTTGGCCTGGCCCTGTGCCTGGGCTTAGTTACCGCGCTCATGGTCAAGCGCGCGCCGCTCATCAGGGGCTCGGGCATACCCCAGATAAAGGCCGGCCTCATGCGGCGCATAGGCCTGGATTGGAAACGGGAACTGCCCTTCAAATTCCTTGGCGGCAGCTTCGCATTGGGAGCCGGGCTATCGCTGGGCAGGGAAGGCCCGTCCATACAGCTTGGGGCGCTTACCGGAGCGGCGCTGTGCGATCTTTCGGGCAGGCTCGAACTCAAGCGCTACCTCGTGACCGCCGGCGCGGCCGCGGGCATAAGCGCGGCGTTTAACGCGCCGTTGGCGGGCGTGCTCTTCTGCATTGAAGAGCTGCATCGCAACGTGTCGCCCATCATGCTTACCGGTTCCCTCGTAGCCAGCTTCGCGGCCAACGCGGTCATGTGGGCCTTCTTTGGCAGCGCCCCGGTATTCGGCTTAGCGCCTGCCGCGGTGCTGCCCTTTAGCCAGTATTTTACGACCATACTCATGGTGGGCATAGCCGCGGGCCTCTTGGGAGGCGCGTTCAACCGCGGCCTCTTAGGCTTTCAAGCGCTGTACAAGCGGCTCATGCCAAATGGCACGGCAAGAATAGTAAGCGCCTTCGGCATAGCCGCGGCCATAAGCATGCTGGCGCCCCTGCTGGCAGGCGGCGGAGAGGGCCTCATAGCCTCGCTCGTCGAGCTTAAGCGCCCGCTGTGGCTGCTCTCCGCCCTGCTGGCGGGAAAGCTGCTCTACACCCTCTTCTCCTACGCCTCTGGCGCGCCGGGTGGAATATTCCTGCCCATGCTCGCCCTTGGCGGCACGCTCGGCGCTTTAGCCCAGGCAGCGTTCGCGGGCATGGGGCTGAGCGACGGCTATCTGCAAAATTTCATACTCTTGGGCATGGTGGGCTTCTTTACCGCGGTCGTGCGCGCGCCCATCACCGCGGCGGTCCTGATAACGGAAATGGCGGGCAGCTTTGCCCACTTCCCCGCCTTCATTTTCGTGTCGCTCGTAGCGGCCCTCGTATCGGGCATAATCAAGACAAGGCCCATTTACGACTCGCTCTTAGCGCAGCTCGAGCCCGAGCACCCGAGCGCCACCCTCAGCCATCCGATTATTCTGCACATACCGGTGCAGGAAGGGTCTATACTGGATACCTGCCCCGGCGCGCAGAAGCTCCTGCCGGAGGGCTGCATACTCGCGGGCGTGGAGCACGGGGAACGCGAGCTTTTTCCCGCCAAGGACCTGGACATACAGCCGGGGGACGTGCTGCGCATTATAGTGGAGAGCGACAAAGCCTATAAGCTGAAAGAACGGCTGCTCCGCCTGGCCGAGGCGGCGGAAGAGCGCGATGAAAGCGATATCGAGAAAGGAGCAAAGCATGAGCATTGAGGAAACCTTCGCCACGGCGCTTGCGTACGAGACGAGGATACGCGATCAATACGTCGAAGCGGCCGCCGCCGCCTTGATTCCGGAGGCCAAGGCCTTTTACGAAATCCTGGGCCGCGACGAGGATTCGCACGTGGCGTATATCAAGCATAAGCTCGATCAGTGGCGCGACACGGGTTCCATAGACGCTTCCGGCCTCACGAGCCTCCTGCCGCCGGCCGCCGATGTAAGCGCGGCTATAGCCAAGGCGCAGGCCGGCTTTAGCGCCATACCGGAGGGCGGCCAGCTCGCCGCGCTGCAAAACGCGCTGCGGGCTGAAGAGGAAACGAGCGCCTTTTACCGCTCTATGGTGGGCGGCCTGCCCGATGGCGCTCGGCAGGTATTCGCCCGGCTGCTCGAGATAGAGGACGGCCATAGCGCCATCGTGCGCGCCGAGCTTGACCTCGTAAGCAGGACCGGCCACTGGTTCGACGTACGCGAATTCGACATGGAAGAATAACGCAAAGACATTTTATGATGAAGCGCCAGAACAGGCATAAAGGAGAGTCTATCGTGAATACAGTCGCTGCCAGCGCTCCCCGCATCGTGCGCAAAAGGAACATACTGCTTTACGGCCTTGGGGACATATACGGCGGAGGCGCCTTCTTAGTCATAGGAACGCTTTTCATGTTCTACATGACCGAGGTAGTGGGGCTTTCGCCCCTGCTGGCCGGCTTCGTGTTCAGCTTAGGCAAGATATGGGACGCGGTATCGGATCCGCTCATGGGCTATATATCGGACCGCACAAAATCCCGCTTCGGCCGCAGGCGCGTGTATTTCCTGGCGGGCATCGTGCCCATAGTACTATCCTTCGTCCTGCTCTGGCTGCCGGTTAAGCTGGAAAGCCAAGCAGGCCTCTTCGCCTATTACAGCCTTTCCTACGTCGTGTTCGCCACGGTCATTACCATGGTCATGATACCCTACTCCGCCCTGGCGGCGGAAATGTCCGGCGATTACAAGGTACGCAACAGCCTCTCGGGCTCGCGCCTCTTCTTCTCCGTCTTTTCGAGCCTTATAGCCGCCACGGTGCCCAAGATGATCATAGACATGGCGGCGGGCGGCCAGCGCTCGGGCTACATGCTCATGTCGATTATCTTCGGCTTGTTCTTCGCCCTGCCCTGGATATTCGTGTATTTTGGCACCTGGGAAAGCGCAGTCGGGCCGGTGGACAGGAAGGAGAACTTCTTAAGGGAGTTCCTGACCATATTCCGCAACCGCTCCTTCCGCGTGCACATATTCATGTACATCTTCGCCTACACGGCCATGGACGTGCTCATGGCCCTGTTCACCTACTACCTCACCTATTCCCTGCGGCGCCCCGAGCTCTACTCCATAGCCATGGGCAGCCTGATGGTCGTGCAGCTCATGGCCATACCGGTATACGTAGCCGTGGCAAACAAGCGCGGCAAGCGCACGGCCTATATGATAGGCTTATCGATATGGGCCTTAGGCATGGTGGGCACCCTCCTCTTATCGCCTTCAGTTTCTGTCGTCCTCGTCGCCCTTATCTGCGCGGTCATAGGCATGGGCACATCGGCCGGCGTGCTCATCCCCTATACGATATTGCCCAACGTCATCGACGTGGACGAGCTCATGACCGGCGAGCAGCGCTCGGGCATATACTCCGGCGCCATGACCCTTACGCGCAAGATGGTGCAGGGCGTCGTGGCCATGCCCCTCATCGGCCTCGTGCTGCAGGGCATACGCTTCGTGCCCAATACCGTGCAGAGCCCCGAAACCCTGGCTAAATTCTTCGCGTTCTTCATAGGCGGCCCGTTTATCTTCATCCTGGCGGGCATAGCGGCGGCCACGCGCTTTAAGCTGAGCCCCAAGGCCAGTGAAACCCTGGCGGCTGAGCTCGTACGCCTGCGCTCTGGCGGCAGCAAAGCCGACGTTAGCGCGGAAACGAGGGCCGTATGCGAGGAAGTATCGGGCAAGCCCTACGCGGAGTGCTGGGCGAGGGACTAAGGCAAGAAGGAACGGCCTCGCGCCAGGAGAGCCGGCCCACGAGGGCAGGCGGGGCGCGAGGCCTTGATTATTCCAAGGCCAGGCGCTTAGCGCGCTGCTTCTCCTGCCCCTTGGCCAGGATTACCGACAGCTCGAAGAGCAGCATCATAGGGACGGCGAGGAGCAGCTGCGATACCACGTCAGGCGGCGTGATAATGGCCGCCACGATGAAGATGAGCAGTATGGAAATTCCCCGCGCCCGAGCCATGCCCGTGCCCGTCACTACGCCGAAGCCGGCGAGCAGCGAACTTACTACCGGCAGCTCGAAGGCCAGGCCGAAGGAAAAGACCATGGTCGTCACGAAGCTCAGGTATTCGCTGAAGCTGAAGAGGGCCCGTACCGCGTCGTTCTGGTATTGCAGGAAGAAGCGCAGGCTGAAGGGTATGATCACGAAAAAGGCGAACGACGCGCCGCCAGAGAAAAAAATCAGCCCAAAGAGCAGGCTCCCGAGCAGGCTCCGGCGCTCGCGTTTTTCCAGCCCCGGGCGCACGAAGAGCCAGAGCTGGAATAGGATAATTGGCGAAGCGAGCGCGAGCCCCGCTATGAGGGCTATGCGCACGTAGCCCATGAAGAGCTCGGGCGGGGACAGGTATACGAAATCCAGCGTGCCCGCCGGGGCCATAAGGTAGCGGGCGGCCGGCTCCACGAAGCCGAAGGCGGCGACGCTGCCCGCTATAAGCGCGAGGACGCTCACGAGCAGGCGACGCCTCAGCTCGATGACGTGGCCCCAGAAGGGAAGATTCTTATCGCTCACGCTAGGACTTCTTGGAACCGTTCGCTTCCTTGTTCTCGTTTTTTTTCGCGCTGACTATCGTCGGATCGTCAGCGGCGCCTTGCACGGCTTCGTCGAGCTCCTCGGTGACCTTGCTCGAATGCTTCTTGAACTCCCGTATGGCGTTGCCTATGGCCTTGCCGATTTCGGGCAGCTTCTTCGGCCCGAAGATCACGAGCGCTATGACGAGGATGAGGATGAGCTCCATGGGCCCTATTCTTCCGAACATGTCGATTCCTTTCTAGCTGAGCCGGATACGTTCCGGGCATGTATACACGATGGGCTGCCGGTCGCCTATGCGGCCTACCAGGCTAATGCCCGTTTCCTGCGCAATTTCATAGGCGGTCGTGGTGGGTATGCTCCTCGAAACGAGCACGGGCACCCGCGCGGCCGCCGCCTTCAATATCATGTCCGCGGCTATGCGCCCGCTCGTAAGCAGGCAGGCCGACGGAAAATCTACCCTATCCATAAACGCCTTGCCTAGGACCTTATCCACGGCGTTGTGCCTGCCTACGTCCTCGCGCACGACGAAGTAGCCGCAGGCTTCGGGCAGGCTCTCCATAGAGCGCGCGGCGCCCGGCCCTCGCGGCGCGACGGCCCCCTCGCCAAGGGCCAGGGCGGCGCAGTGCATGACGCCGGTGGCGCGATAGAGCTCGGCCGCCTTGAACATGGCGGCGGACCATGCCTTCAGCTCGGCAAGGCCTACCGAGTAGCCCAAAGGCAGCCGTACGAGGCCGGAGCGCGCGCCTAAAACCGCGCCTGAGCCGCAGCCGCTGGCTATGACCTGGCCTAGGCCATAGCGGTCCTCGGATATGGCACCCGGCGCCACCACGCTCATGACGCGCAGGTCAGCGCAGGCTCCAATGGTAAGCACCCGCTCAGGATCGCTGAGCATGCCCCTGGAAAACAGGTGCCCCGCCGCCAAGTCGTCTAGGTTGAGCGGCGTGCACATGAGCACGGCCACCTTTGCGCCGTTGGCCATAAGCTCGACCGGCGTCTCCGCGGCCAGGGGCAAGCCGCGCGGGCCTATATCGCCCATCAGGGGTTCTCCTTCTCTCCGACGGCGGCCCATTCCGCGAGGGCCTCGGCATGGCCGGGGCTCAGGTGCGCGGTGGAAAAGAGAAAGCGTTCGCCATTGGATGCGCTTACGCGCTTGATATCCGCGTACTCGGCGGTCGCGAGTATTTGGTCCACTGCGCCGTCAAGCTCCTTTTGCTCCATGGTAAAGGGCTGCAGGAGAAACGCGGCCAGGGGCGTAGGCCTGGGGTATATGCGCGATTCGTCGCGCGTCGTTTCCGCGATAAGCCGTAGGGGATCCCGCTCGGCGACGCGGAAGAGGTGCTTGGCATAGGCCGCGGTCATGGCCGATTCGCTGAAATAGTAGCCGTCGAGCCTGCCCTGCATGAATTTAATATCCTCGGGCGCTCCATCGGCAAGCAATTCCACGGCATCGGGTAAATCGGCCTCGCTAAGGCCGGCCTGGCCGGGCAGGGCCAGCGGCGCGGCGAGCTCCGATAACGGGCAAAGCCTTCCCCCGCCGGAGGCATCCCTAATTCGCCCGACGAGCAGGTCGAGCTGGTTGTCCCGTTCTATCATCATGGCTCCAAGATAGCAGGTTTCTTCGGCCTAGGCGAGAGCGGCCGGGGCGCAGGCCCCGGCCGCTCGGGTCTACGGAAGGGACATAGGCAGGCAAGAGGCCCTTAGCCTCGAGTCCGGCGGCTATATCATCCATGCCCAAGCCAATCAGCGTGGCCTTGGTAGGAGCGCCGGTCT
>JBFZES010000399.1:0-7289 GCA_041306725.1 Spirochaetaceae bacterium
AATAATGAAACTTGGCAAAAAAAAGCCGCCCGGCTAGGGGCGGCCTCGCTCGGATCTTATGATTTATCCGGGTATCGTATCGATAGATGGAGCTCGTCCAGCTGCTTTTGATCCACCGCGTTCGGGCATTCGTCCAGTGGCGAGACGGCGAAGGAGTTCTTGGGGAAGGCTATGACTACCTTAATGCTCGTTTCGCCGGCCATGAGCATGACCAGGCGGTCAAGGCCGGGCGCTATACCGCCGTGGGGCGGGGCGCCGTACTTGAAGGCCTCGGTAAGAAAGCCGAACTTCTTTTCAGCTTCGGCGGGATCGAAGCCCACGATCTTGAATACCTTTTTCTGCAGTTCGGGGTCGTGGATACGTATAGAGCCCGAGGCGAGCTCGAAGCCGTTGAGCACGAGGTCGTAGAGGTCGCCCTTCACGGAGCCCGGATCGCTTTCCATCGTGGCGTGGTACTGCTCCTGCGGCCAGGTAAACATGTGGTGGGCCGTATCCCACTTGTTCTCCTCTTCATTCCACTCGAACATGGGAAAGTCCACGATCCATGCGAACTTGAACACCTTCGGGTCGCAGAAGCCTAGGTCCTTGCCTAGCTTGGAGCGCACCGCGCCCAGGGCTATATTGGCTATCCTGCGCTTGGCGTCGGCCACGAGGAGTATAAGGTCGCCGGGCTTAGCGCCAAGGCCGCCTATGAGCTCGGCGGCGTTATCCGCGAAGAACTTGGAAGCGCCGCCTTCAAGGGCCGGCTTGCCGTCGGGGCCGGCGGTTACCTTCATCCATGCCATGCCCTTGGCCTTGTATATCCTGGCTGCCGCCTCGAGCTCGTCTATCTGCTTGCGCGAGTAGTCCGCCTTGCCGGGCACCACGAGGGCTTTTACGCCGCCGCCCGCCTGGGTAATGCCCTTGGCCGCGGCTTCCTTGCGCTCCGCCTCGCCGTTGGCCAGGGCGTCCTTGAAGGCCTGGAAGCCTGACTTCTCCACGTAGGGGGCAAAGTCCTGCATGCGCATATCGAAGCGCAGGTCGGGCTTGTCCGAGCCGTAGAACTCAAGGGCCTCGTCGTAGCTCAGTCGCTCGAAGGTCGCTGGCAGGCTTACGCCTAGGGTTTTCTTGAATACGTGGCCGAAGAGCCCTTCGATCATGGCCAGCACGTCGTCGCGTTCCACGAAGGACATCTCTATGTCGATCTGGGTGAATTCAGGCTGCCTGTCGCCGCGTGCGTCTTCGTCGCGGTAGCAGCGCGCTATCTGGAAATACTTGTCGAAGCCCGACACCATCAGTATCTGTTTGTAGAGCTGGGGGCTCTGCGGCAAGGCGTAGAACTTGCCGGGGTAGAGCCGGCTGGGCACGAGGTAATCGCGGGCGCCTTCAGGCGTGCTCTTTATGAAGGTAGGCGTCTCGATCTCGTAAAAGCCCTGGCCTATCATCCACTCGCGCACGGCGAAGCTCACGTCGTTACGCAGCTTCAGGCGGTACTGCATGCCGCCCGAGCGCAGGTCCAGGTAGCGGTACTTGAGCCTGAGCTCTTCCTTGGCGTCGCTTTCCTGGTCGATCTGGAAGGGCAGAAGCTCGCAGCGCGTGAGTATTTCTATGCGCGAGGCGACGAGCTCTATGGCGCCGGTGGCCATGTCGGGGTTGACCATGCTGTCGGGCCTGGCGCGCACCGTGCCCTCCACCGCTATGCAGAACTCGTGCTTGAGCTCGGCCGCGACGGCCTTGAGCGCGTCGGGGGCGTCGGAATCCACCACGACCTGGGTTATGCCGTAGCGGTCGCGGAGATTCACGAAGGATATGCCGCCGTGGTCCCGCTTGCGGTGAACCCAGCCGTTGAGAGTTACGGTCTTGCCTGCGTCGGCCTTGGTCAAGGCCCCACAATGTACGGTGCGCTTCATGTGCTTCATAGTGCTGCGACTATAGCGCGCCGGGGACCTCCTCGTCCAGTAATGCGTTAAGCGCGCAAGGCCAGATAACGCACGAGCGGCTCGGTGCGCACGAAACGCAAGGGGAAGTCCGCCGCGCATAGAGCGTGGGCCTCGCCGTCCATCTGCACCAGTATATCCGCCCCGTAGCGTATATCCAGCTCGCTGGCGGAGAAGAGCAGGGCCTCGGGGAACTTGCGGTGGGCTCCCGCCGCTATGGGGCCTTTAAGGGCGAGCTTGCGGAGGAGCGGCATCTGCCGTATAGCGCACACATTGTCGTCATCGGGCAATATGGGCTTATTCGCGCCATAGCGCCTGCGCCCGCTTATGCCTATGGCGGTGAGGAGGAAGCGCCCCTCGTAGCGCGCCAGCTCCGCTCCCTTATCGTCCTTAGCGACGATGACCATGTTCTCGGGGGGATACATCTTGTCGTAGAGTATGGAGGCCACGTCCAGCCAGAGCTTATAGAAATCGCCGGGCAGGTTAGCCTTGAGCTTATTGGTCTGCTGGGTTACGAAGGCATCGAGCCCTATGCTGGCTATATTGAACGAGCGCCACTCCCCCTCGGGCGCTATGAGGGCGGCCGGGCCTTGGGGATTGGGTATGACCCGGAGCGCGGGCTGCGTGGCGGCCGTCGCGCCGGGGCCAAGGCGGCGCACGGACTCTTCCATGCTGTGCCCATCGGAGCCGTCATTGCCCGTGCCCATGGGCAGGCGCAACACGGTGAAGCGCTCCCGAAGCTCGACTGGCGCGCGCGACAGGGCATCGAGGAATTCGTGGCTCGTGCCGTCTCCCGAGGCGATGATGACGAGCCAGCCGGGCTCGTGCTTCATGGCGGCTTCGTCCAGGAATTCCGCCGCCAACTGGGAGGCGTGCCGCGGCCCTTCGGTGTAGCGCAAGCGCCAGGTATAGTCCTTCGCGCGGGCGGCTTGGCCGGCGGCCGAGCTCAGCGCGCGCTCTATAGCCCTTAGCGCTTCGTTAAAGCGGCGCTCGTTGGTAAAGCCTCCGGCCTTGGGGTTGATGACGAGCGCTACTTCAAGCGGCTTGTCCGCTAAGACCGGGCTTACGCCGATGAGGGCCCGTAGGCCGTCCGCGAAGGGACCAATATCCTTCATCCCGGCAGTGTACTACGAGTCTTCGCGCTTGAGAAGCGGGCTTGCCGTAGCATATTTGGCTAATTCTTCGACAAAAGCGTTGTCAAATGTCAGAATGCTGTCGTACAATGGCTTTGCATTCCTCCCAACGCGGCCGCTCCATGTATGGCCGCAGAAAGGCAATACCATGGAATTTTCCTGGAAAATCGTCATAGACGCGGGAGTCATATCGATGGCTCTCTTACTGGCTACCTTCCTGCGCTCAAAATGGCGTTTCCTTCAGCGCTTCATGGTACCCAACGCCCTTACGGCCGGGTTCCTCCTCCTTCCTGTGTACAATTACCTCATGCCTTACTTAGGCTACGGCGCGAACCGGCTCGGTGACCTTGTCTACCATCTATTGAACCTTTCGTTTATTGCCATGGCCTTGCGCGCGAGGCCCGTATCCGCGAAGGGCGATAAGCATAGTTCGGTATGGGCCATGTCCACGGTCACCCTTTCGCAGTATGCCTTCCAGGCGGCCATAGGCCTTCTCTTGACCTGGGCGCTCTTTTCCACGCTGAGCCCGGGGCTTAATCCCGCATTCGGGCTAACCCTGCCGCTGGGCTTCGCCATGGGGCCGGGTCAGGCTTACGCCATAGGCAAGGGCTGGGAACCCATGGGCTTTGAAGGCGCCGGCAGCGTAGGCCTCACCATGGCCGCGCTCGGCTTCCTTTGGTCATGCATAGTGGGCGTCATACTCGTCAATTACGGCTATAAGAAGGGCTATCTGCGCAAAGAGTCGGCGGACACCATGAAGGACCGCGCCATGCTAACCGGCATAGTGCCGCGCGGGGCCGAGAAGCCGGTAGGCCTGCGCAATACCACCGACCTTGAAGCAATTGACCCCTTGAGCTTCCATGGCGCGGCCGTCGCCTTTACCTACATACTATCGTATCTGCTCCTGCTCGGGCTCGGCTGGCTCCTGTCCTTCGCGGGCAAGGCCGGCAACGACCTGGCCAGGAATCTCTGGGGCATAAACTTCATCTTCTCGGCCGTTACCGCCATGGCCGTACGCTTCGTGATCGACAAGATCAAGGTGGGCCACCTGCTCGACGACGACGCGCTGTCCCGCATATCGGGCTTTTCGGTGGACTTCATGGTAACAGGCTCGCTAGCCGCCATATCCCTGGTGTTCGTGGGCAAGTATTGGCTGCCTATCCTGGTTATTTCGACCATAGGCGGTATCCTGGTAACGCTGACGGTGCCTTGGTTCTCATCGCGCATATTCAAGGATCACCGCTATGAGCGCATGATCATGCTCTTCGGCGTATCCACGGGCACGCTGTCCACCGGCCTCGCGCTTCTGCGCATACTGGACCCGGAGTTCAAGACCAAGGTGTCGAGCGATTATATGCTCTCGTCCGGCCTCACCTTCATGCTGGCCATACCCTTCATACTCAATATTAATCTGCCGGCCCAGGCTGGCCTCAGCGGCAGCCTCACGCCTTTCTGGAGCATGATACTGCTATCCTGCGGCTACATAGTCTACTGCGTGATCGCCTTTGCCTTCGTGGCCAAAAAGAAAACCCTGGCCAAGCCCTTCCAGTGGTGGTACCGGGACTAGCCCGATACCTTAAGCGCCTGTACCGCGAGGAGCCATTTACGCGCCGATTGGCTTCTCGCGGGGAACCTGAACTGGAAAAGGCCCTTGCCGTAGTAAAACTCGAACTGCTGCTGTTTGAGCACGCCCGCGCCTTCTATGTCGGCCAGGGGAAAAGAAAGCTCCGTGCCCGAAATCGTATGCAGCGTTATGCGGTCCGCATAGAGCGCCATGACGCCGGTGCGCAGGAGGCGCAGCGGGTTCATCTTCCTGCCTTTAAAGAGCATGACGCCGGTATCCGATATAATGGGCTTGCGCGAGCCCTCGGCGGCCGCGCGCACGTAGGAGGCATAGGCGCCTTCCTGCCAGAGGTTCCATTCTCGTATCGTGCCGAACCGGGCCTCGCTTAAGCCCACTTTTTTAAAGCGGTAATCCGGGCCTAGGCGGTTTACCAGGCCGCAGTTTTGGCAGTAGAAGCGATTGCGGAAGCTGCGCATCGTACCCACGCCCTGGCAGGATGGACAGAGGAACAGCGCCAATTCCAAATGCCGCGCCCTCCTGCCGCTCCTGAAGGCCAGGGGATGGTCGGCCAGCCACTCTGCCTCGTCGTACTCCATGGCGTTTCGCAGCTTTTCAAATATGCCCTCGGCGCTCGTGGCCTTGAGCTCGGCGCCATCCATCAGCAGCGAGTATTCTATTTCTATGAGCCCGCGGCGATGGTTCCAGGACCAGCGGGGCTGGCTGTAATACGCGCCGCGCAACTGTACGGTAACGACGGGCACCTTGAGCAGCTTAAGGAGCTTTGCCGTGCTCGGTATGAGGGGCAGGGTGTGGCCGTCCCAGCTGGCCTGGCCTTCGGCGAATATGCCCACCACGCCGCCGCGCTTGCGTATCACCTCGACTATCCAGTTGACCGTCTCGAGGTCGGGTATGACCTTGGACTTGGGTATGGATCCCACTAAGCGCAGAAGGAACTTGAGCAGCTTAGAGCGCATGTTGCCGTCGCTCGTTACCCAATACACCGGCCGGGGAACGTATGAACCTACCATGACAGGATCCAAGATGCCCTGATGGTTGGGTATGAGCACGAAGGGGCCTTTGATGGCGCTAAAGAGCTCGGTACCCAGCGGCTTTATCCTAAAGAAGAGCCTGAGGTAGGTTCCAAATAACCAGCGCAATACCCTGTTGAACCAGCGGAGGTTGTATGGCCTGTACCGCGCGTGCATATTCATAGGAGCCTCCCCGTCCATTCTAAACGCAAGAGAGCGGGCAAGGCAAATAAAAAAAGCGGGCTTTATGCCCGCTCCCTCAAGCTCGTCCTCGGCGCATCAAAGGTACGCGACCTCAAAGGACACCGGCAAGGCCTTCTTTAAGAGCGCGCTTACGCCGCAATAGCGTTCCTGGGAAAGATCGATGGCCTTGCGCACGTTCTCATCCTTGAGGCCGTCCGCGGCCTTAAACTCATAGACGAGGGTTATGGCCGTGTAGGTCTTGGGGTGCTCCTCGCTGAGTTCTCCGCGCACCTTCATATTGAACCAGCTCACCGGCTCGCGCATCTTCTTAAGTATCGATACCACGTCCATGCCCGAACAGCCCGCGAGCGCTACGAGTATCAATGGCTTCGGCCGAGGGCCGGCGTCGTGCCCGCCTACCGCTTCGTCGGCGTCCAATAAGATCTCGTGGCCGTTTACTTGAGCCGAAAACGCCATATCGCCTTTCCATGAGCATTCTATTTCATGCATGCAGCGTCCTCCGAAGAAAAATATACCGGAAAAATCGCGGCGCGGCGACTATTACTTTCTGCTCAGCGCAACCGTGGCCTTGAAAACGCCGCCGCCCTCATAGGATATGGCTTCCAGCCAAGCCCTTCCCGAGCGGTAGGGGCCTGTTTCTATGGCTTTGCGCAGGGCGAAGAAGCCCGGGCTTTCGCTTGAGGGGCTGCCGGCCTTCATGAGCTCGGCTAGGGTGAAGCGCAAGGCCGTGCGCTTATCGGGCTTAGGCAGCGAGCCTAGGCCGCGTATGGACACATCATAAGCGGTCAGGATGTTGGCGGCGGAGCGCTCCAGGTCGCGCTGTTTGTCCGCGCTATACGAGAATACGCCATCGCTCGACAATTCTATGGAGAAGGGCTTCTTGGTAAACGCGGAAGGCGTATAAAGCCGTACCGCCTCGCTCGGCAGGGCCATATGCTCCGCCCACAAGGCCGCAGCCTCGCCCGTTCCTCGTATTATATAGACGGTACGCGCTTCCTGCGCGTATACCCAGGCTCCTGCCGTCAGCAATAGGGCTAAAAACGCTCGTCGGCGGTAATCCATTCTCGCTCCTTATTAGTTCCCCGAAGCTTGTGTCTCTATGATAAATGCCCCTGCCCTGGTATAGGGTACAAGAAACGATATACTATACTGAGTATGCCTGAGCGCTCAAACACAAGCTTCGGGGAACTAGGCATACCATAGCGCGCCGGCGGCTAAAAACAGCCGCTTTAGCCCTCTTCCCGCTTGATTCGCTCGCTCTACCTACGCTATAGTAGCCTTCGACCAGGGGAATTAGCTCAGTTGGTAGAGCGATTGGTTCGCAATCAATAGGTCACCGGTTCGAATCCGGTATTCTCCATCCTTAATGTGGCCCGCCGACCGGCGGGCCTTTTTAATAAATGGAGAATACCGAATTCGAACCGAGCGAGCGCGGCGCGAAGGC
>JBFZES010000400.1:0-2846 GCA_041306725.1 Spirochaetaceae bacterium
CGCCGGAGCTTACCCGGGGCGTGCCAAGCGCTATAGCGGCGGCGCTGGCTTCCTCTATGTACGCCTTGCCTCGGAACAGGGCGGCCGGGCTAAGGCGCAGCTCAAGCGCGCCGGTCTCAAAGAGATTCGTCATGGGTTTCGCGGCGTCCGCCACGCGTATAGCGGCTATGGCCACGCGGAAGCGCAGGGGCTGGAATTTTAGCCCGTCCAGCTCGGCACTCGCGCCGAAGGCCCCTTCAAGCGCCGCTTCTATGCCCTTTTCCAGGAGAGGATTCATGAAGAAGAGGCCGAATACCGTTATGCCCGCCGCAAGGAGGGCGGCAGCCACGAGCGGCGCGCCTTTTACCGCGCCGCGATTAGCCTTGATGAAGGGGGCCAGCTTGTTAAGGCGCTGCAGCGCCTTGGCATCCAGATCCGCGCGGGCTAAACGCATGCCGCCGCGCGACTCGAAGGAGGCGTCAAGGAATTCCTTGTCCCCCTTGATTTCCAGGGCGTTTAGGAAGCGCTTTTGAAAACGCCCTTCCTCGATGGGCCGGGAGAAGAGCTTATTGAGTTTTATGGGCTTTGCTTTCTTCATGGTGTACCGCCTATTCTATCGCGCTCTGTACGCGCCGGACGCCCTCGATAGCGCCTCCGAGCGCCTTAACCAGGGGAAGCTTCTTGAAGGCGAGCATGAATTTGCTCTTGGCCAGCTTCTCCGCGAGCGTACGCCGGTAGAGCCGTATGAGGGATCGGAAGGCGAAGTATCCGGGCAGCCACGCCGCCAAGCCCGCCGCGAGGCCGCCCATGACCAGGGTATCGTTGAAGCGGGTCAAAGGCGCAATAGGCAGGTTATAGAGCCAGGTAAAGCCCGGCTGTAAGGCCGGCATGGTAAGGATGAACCAGCCCAGCGCGTCCAAGGGGGCCGCGAGCAGGGGCAGGAAGAGCTTAAAGAGAGCGCTTGCGATCATGAGCATGCCGTAATGCGCCTTGCTAAAGAACGCGGCCAGGAACAGCGCTATCCACAGCAGATTGCCCGCGGGCAAGAGGGCGAAGAGCAGGCCCGACGCCAGGCCCGCCGCCACTTGGCTTGAACTCGTATTGGAATTGAGCGTAACGACTATCTTGGCTATGAGCTTGAGCAGCATGGGAGCCTCCGCTTCCCTTAGTATGACGGTAGCGGGAAGAGGATGCAAGCTGGGAAGCGGGGCCGTACCGATGCCCGGACGCGCCTGTTCTTGTGCAGAGCGCGCTTTACGTCTAGAATCGAAGTCTATGGACTCTATCCCAATAGATACCGAGAGCGGCTCGCAGGTTGTGCTGGAACTCATTTACCGGCTCAAGCTAGCCGACGTAATGACCCGCGACGTGCTGAGCGCGTCCCCCGGCGATAGCCTGCGCAGCATACAAATACTCATGCGCGATAGAGGCATAACCGGCGTGCCCATACTTGAGGGCAAGCGGCTGGTAGGCATCGTGTCTATCGGCGATATCATCGAAGCCTTAGACGGAGGCTGGATAGACGACAGCGCCGAAGGCCATATGACGCGCGCCGTCATCGTGCTTGAGGCCGACATGCCGCTGAGCTTTGCCATCAGCTACCTGAACCGCTATGGCTACCGCCGCTTCCCCGTGCTGTCTAAAGAGGGCGAGCTCGTCGGCATCATCACCGCCGCCGACATCATCAAGGCGCTGCTCGTGGAGATGAACTCCGAGGTCGAGCGGCTTGAAGAGGGCCTGGCGCGCAAGCGCAAGGAGCGCCTGCTCGCCGAAGGGGCCGATCCCCTGAACGCGGGCAAGGCGGAGCCTACGATCATGAGCTTTCCCGTACGGCGTTTCGACTTTGAGAATGCGGGCAAAGCCTCCGCGGAGCTTAAGAAGGCGCTGAAGCGCGCGGAACTGGACAGCGGCCTCGTGCGGCGCGCCGCGGTGGCCAGCTATGAGCTTGAGCTGAACCAGGTGATCCATTCTCAAGGCGGCGTCATGGAATTCCGCATAGACGCCGAGGCGATCGAGATCGTGGCGCGCGATACGGGTCCCGGCATTCCCGACCTTGAAGCCGCGCTTACCGAGGGCTTCTCTACCGCAAATCAGTGGATACGCTCCATGGGCTTTGGAGCGGGCTTGGGCCTGCCTAACGCTAAGCGCTCGTCCGATGAATTCTCTATAGAATCTAAACTTGGATCCGGCACCACGGTACGCGCCGCGCTCACTATACGCAGCAAGGAGACGCAATGAATATACGCGACTTATCGGCGCGGCTTGGCTTCGAAGCCGTGCAGGACGTTTTTGAGGATAGGCCCCTTTCCGGCGGCTATAGCTCCGATCTGTTGTCCGACGTCATGGCCAAGGCCGAGAAGGACCAGGTTTTAGTGACTATACAGGCGCATAAAAACACCGTGGCGGTGGCATCGCTCATTGGCCTGGCCGCTATCGTGCTGTGCAATAATAGGCCGGTGCCAAAGGACATGATAGACAGCGCCCGGGATGAGGGCATCGCGCTGTTCCGTACGGATATGACGCAGTTCCAGGTGGCGGGCCTGCTGTATCACGCCCTTGGCCTGTAGGATAATCGCGCGAGCGGGCCTAAGCGTTGATACTGGCATGCGATTTCCATAACCATAGTTGCCTGTCTCCCTGCGGCAGCCTGGAATTATCCCCGGCCGTGCTGGCTCGCCTAGCCAAGCTGCGCGGGCTCGATATCGTCGCCCTTACCGACCATAACAGCGCGCTCAACGCCCCCGCTTTCGCCGAATGCGCGCGCAGGGAAGGCTTGGCCGCGCTCTATGGCATGGAAGCGTGCAGCGCCGAGGAAGTGCATGTGCTCTGCCTCTTTTCCCGCGTACAGGAAGCCTTGGATTTTGGCG